>NZ_JBHILQ010000013.1:0-44148 GCF_042193395.1 Bartonella sp. TT29SHDZB | reverse complement strand
TCGGCAATAAGGAGACTCTTTGGTAAAACATTCACACCATCAAAGGTAAGACTTTCCAAGATTTCGCTACTGCCAAAGCCTTCAATTTTAAAGTGAAGGGTAATTTGTCTTAAAAAGTCGGTTTGTTCTTGATGTGCATTGACCAAGTCATCACGCACTTCTGTGTTACGGATAGTTCTGCCGCGATGTTTTCCCATAATGATTTGATTGGTGATACCCGAAAGCCAATCTGTGCGTTGTTCATGCCAGAAGTCTGTCGCGGGTTCAAGGGTTACTGTACCAGGTAAGGTCGCAAAATTTTGATAAGGATTGATTTTTTCGCAAGCCGTTGTCAACTCTTGCGCAATGATCACTTCATTTGTCCAGTCAAGCGTGACAGGCGCTGTAAGATTAGCGATGTAAAAGGTTGGGTCAATGGCAAGCTGTAAAATGCCGTTGCCTACAGCCCCTGTTTGTTGAAAGCCTTCATCTCTGTAACTATCATCAAGAAAAGGGTCTGCAAACATGCCCTTTTTGGCAACAGGTTCTTTAGAGTCAACATTGCTTTTAATGCGCTCTAACTGCATCAATCGATCAAGCGAAAGCACTCGTTGAAAATAGCGCCACATTTCATCATAGGGGGCAACCCGTGTGCCATCATTGACCACAACCGGCGTTTCAAGCCAATTGTTGGTAATGGTTGCAAGGGACAACACATCATCAGGGACACTGGGTGCCATGGGTTGGTCTACTGAGATACCTTTGATGTAAACCACATTGCCCCCCGTATTGAGACCTATACGGTCAATGCGGGGTAATTTGTAAGTGTAACTGACGATAATATCACCACCTTGCGCCCCACCTGAGACAGTGATTTCCTGCGCTGTTACTTTATCAGCGGTGATTTTTGCGCGATAGCGGTAAGTCACCTTATAGCTGCTCCCTGCTAAAGGTTCGTCTCCCACCGGTGCCCAATCAATGGTGTCTCCGGTTTTTTTAAAATCTGTGCCTTCTTTAAATTCCTTGCTTCCTTGAACGATTTTGATAAAAGAGGTGATGCTTTTATCAGGAACCCCATCACGCCCAGCGGCAACAGCACCACGGGTGACGTTAACGGTTTTTTCTTTTGTCAACAAAAGAGACTGAACATCAGCAATAGGAAAATAATAGGGTTTAAAGGTAAAACTTGTTTTCCCTTTTGAAGGCGCAAAAATATGCGTTTCGCTTGGAACAACGCTTGTCGAAAAGTCCTCGAGTTCTTCATGACGCAAAGCCGCTAAGCGTTTGCGTTTGAAACCATTGATATTGGCTTCTCCTTCTTGAATGCTAAACACTTGGCAACCGTTATTGGCTCCCAATGCGCTCACACGGCAGCCACTCACGATATAATGTCCATGGGCGCGGTCGTACGTCGCAATAGCTTGCATGGCGGGTTCAAGCAATGAGGGCGATTTTTGATCAATCAGAACACCATCTTGCAAGATATAAACCGGAAAGAAAGTGCCATTCTGCGCATCCTCTTTTAGTGCCCAAACAAGCTTTGCTGTTTCGCGTGCCGCTCCGGGCTCTCCTTCTGCTAAGGTACCAGAGACTTGTCCCAATAGCTCTGGATCATCTTCGTGTGTTATCCATTTTTTTTGCAGCTTCACACCAATTTCCAAGCGCCCAATCATGGCAACATTGTTGAGTACAGCGGGTGCAACGGGGAAAATATCGCCTGCGATATAAATCTTGCCATCCGTTAAAGTGACGGTCCTTGTCTCTTTGTTGACAAAAGCATCAGCCCGTTCAACGCGGTCTCCTTCTTGTGCCACAAGGCGCCCCAATCGGTCATGCCGTCCCCTTATAATGGTTTGAACTTCATTCAATTCACCACTTTGAATAAAGGGACGCGTGCCATAAAAGACAACGCTTTGTTGTTCCTCTTTGCCGCGAGATCTGTCAATTGCAAAGGGTAAACCACTTTCATGCTTCATATTAAAACCTCAATAAAATCTTGAATTGTTCGCGAACATCGGCACGCAAAGGAATATTGATAGGCGTTTTGAGTATCTCTACACCGCCATTTAGCTCATCAGCCCCTAACCAAAGTTTGCCAAGAGGGGTTTGTTGTGCAAGACAGCCATGAACGAGAAGGGAAACAGCGGCGGCTTGTTTGTCCTCAACATCTTCAAAATCTGTGCGGGCTGCAAGAAACAACAGAGTGCCTGTTGTAGAAGGGTTAAATCTGTTGCCACAATGGTTGTAAACACCCTCTAAAACCTGCTCTACAGGCTGGACAATGTTGCATCGGCGATACCCAATCACGCTATTTTGGCTGTCTCTTAACACGAGATAAAGCGTACGGTTGCTAAACCACTCTGTCATGAGTATATCGCGTTCATGTTTTTTGACCGAACACCACGGAAAATTTGCCAAATCCCAAGGATAATCGATTTGTTCCCAGCTTAACTCTTCATCCCCATCATCTATCCAATTGCCAATAAGCCTGCCTTCTTCTTTTGTGAGGGTATGATTGATTTCTGTTGTGCGTCCAAAGGAAAACAAAGTGCCCCCAGCTGTTAAGCGAACACCGCTTTCATACTCCAACATGCTGTCATCAAGGCGTGACATATTGCATTCAACAGCTTGCACATTATAACCATAGGTCCCACGGCGAAAATCAGAGCGCAAACTTTTGGAAAGGTCGGTAATCGCTTCAATGGCTTCAAGGCTTTTGCGTTCAGGCAACTGATCAAAATCAAGTTGAAAGGAATTCCACCATGCTCGCCCCGTCCAGGCGGGTTGAAAGCGTGCCGAAATCCCTAGCCATTCAAGCCCTATCTCTATTGCCGCAAGGGAGCCGCGAATATTTTGCCATGCAAGACCCTGATCAATTAAATCATAAAGGGTAGAGAAATAAGGGTTTAATTCTTGTAAGCCATATTCGTCTATTAAAAATGGCAACCAAGAAGGCGGACGCGTAATAAATTTCGCGCGGGGTATTTCTTCGAGTGCCATTTTAACGTGAGGGTCAAGAGCCATTGCTTCTGCAAAACAACGTTCAAACAAGCTAGAATTCGGGGGCAAAAGTGAGGAAAGCATCAATAAGCACGCCCCCGTTCAGACAAGACAATATCCCCTAGTGCGACCGCTTCATCAGGTGCGACCAAAATATCCTCACAAGGGTGCGTTATGTTCACATGGTGAACGCCCTCAACCATCAAGCGGCTTAGTATCCAACTTAAAGACAAATCACGCCCAAGCCTCCATGCACGCGCCCATTCTGCTCTTAAATTCTGCTCCGCTCTTTCCAAAACAAAGGAGCCTTCATCCGGTAACAACCAAAAATCAGCAGAAACATTGATCATCCGCTGTACCGCGCTTTTCACAAGGATGTGGTCATTGGTCATTTTAACATGGGGGGCATCAAGGGCTGCTTGCACCTTTGCAATTAAAGCCTCATCAGCCACCCCTGAAGGGGTGTCACTAAAAAGCGCAACATGAATAAGCGGACTTTTACCCTCACGATAAACAAAAGCATCTTTGACATGGATATCGCTTGAGAGGGCAAAATATTGATAACGTGGCGCTGTGCCCCCTGTGGAATGTCCTTGTCTATTCAAGCGAATGCGGCGGCGAAACCGCTCATCATCTTCATCCAAAAGGCGCGTGACCCCATGAAAATCCCCCAAATGATCTAAACTTGTTCCACGGGCAAATGTGAGTAAATTATCCCGCGCCACTTCATTAATTCGCTGGCGCAATAGCAACTCTTCATAAGCCGCCGCTTGCAATTGAATGACCACGGGATCATAAGCCGTCTTTTCCACATTATAAGGAATATGATGCGCCGCAAAAAGCTCAGTCAAACGCGTGATCTTTTGCTCTAAAATTGCTTCAACAGAAAGCTCTTCAATAATTTGTGGCCAAGGAAATTGTAGAATGGATAAAGGTTCAAACTCAGTCATCACCAACCTCTAAATTGATGCTCATTGGCTCTTGGTGTGACCAATCTCCCAAATGCCCATTGGGATAAAAAACACCCGTTAAAACAAAATGGAACGTGCCTTCACGCGTTGCTTTTGTCAGATCAATCCTCTGCAACGAGAACCCAGGCTCTCCACACTCTGGATCATCGAGTGCTTCAACAATTGCTTGATAAAGCTGCATCATCGTCGCAGGATCAGCATTGGCATCTTGGAATGCTCCAACATCACATCCATAATGACGACGCAAAACCCGTGTCCCAATTCTTGTCGTCAGACATTTACGAAGTGACTGTTGGCAATGTGCAAAGCCATATAAAAGAGAGCCATCCTTTTCGCTCATCCCGCACCGCATGCTTTAAACACCCTTTGTTGTCTTTGTGGTAGAAACAGTTGGGGGCGCAGAAACAACAGGTGCTGGTTTTTCAGCGATCTGACCAAGCAGCAACGGATATTTAGCCGCTTCCTCACTTAAACAAATTTCCTCACCCTTGCCCGGTGAACGTTGACCTGCAACAAAATCGGCATTGGTTAAAATAACATAAGTATTCTCACGCATCATAAAACTCCTTTAAAGAGGGGAAGAGGTTGTGGAGGGACCCATTTTGACCCCACCGTGTTTGTGGCTTGCGCCAACAGATTTTTGATTATGCTGTAAATCTTTTGCTTCAATCTGCACACTGCCCGTTAATTCAACACGGGTTGATTGATGAGAAAGCACCAAACCTTGTGCACTCAAATGAATTTGATTTTCCCCATGGGAGAGAATGAGCTCATCTTTTGTCATCCGCAAAGCGCCACCCGCATAACACAGAGCAAGTTCTTGGCAAGAGCGTGCGGGATTAGGCGCATCCTCACTATAGCTATCGCGCACCACCAGAGAGGCAGAGCCAATCTCACCATGGGGGTTTAACAACCGCACCGGATCACCAACATGGAGGGGCATATTGCTTGAGAGAGCGCCAGAAGCTTCTTGCGCTTGTAGCCAAGGCGATAAAACCGCTTGTCCATTGGAACCCTGTTCGGAAAGTTTCACCCGCACCCTATGGCCATCAACTTGCACAACCCGCCCGATCATGTGCTGGTTGGCAAGACAGCGTTCAAGCGCATCAAGACGCTTCATGATTTGTCGAAAGGTATCACTTAAGAGATGTGCGTCATTCATGCCCCCACCTCATTGTCCCATGAAATCAAACCACTTTTGAGTTGTCCTTCATCACAAAAAATATCATGTCCCAACTGATGCAAATCTTGGTGCCATTCCACCACGCTTATCGATACACCACGCTGCTTAATCGCCGCAGAGATAATCGGTTCAATTTGCACCTCACGCGGGGCACTCAAATGCGTTAGTCCCCACAATTGCCCGCTATGACAAAGCACCGCAATGGCTTCTGCTAAAAGCCAACTGGAAACATCACGCTCTTTACCTGTGGTAATAATAAAAGCCCCTAAATGAAGATCCGCACTCATCTGTCCAGAAGCAACAGAAATTAAACGGCTTTCTAACACCGCAACACGCACGGCTGGAGCCACCAGCATCTGTGTTTCCAATTCTTCTAAGTTAAAACGTCCAAATTGACAGCCGCAATCACGCACATCCGGCAAAGCCCCTTTAAGGCTTCTTATCACCGCTTCACGAAACTGATTAATGCGCCCAGCATTTTTAATCGTTTGACTCATGCAAAGACCCTTTCCAGCCAGTCTTCTGTCGCTTTGACAATTTCCACTTTATTGTGCTCTGAAAGCCCCAAATAAGGGCGTGCGGGCATGGTCACTTGATGCACACAAACAAAGCGGTGTGCATTGCCGCTTTTAAGAAAAAAGCGCAGTGTCTTGCCATTTTTCGGGCGAATAACCCCACCCAATTGATGAATCCGCGCATAAACCAACCCAGAGCCCACAATCACCTGTTCTGGTGAAGCTTTCATATCAATGGAGCGTGAAAGCGCCCCACTGGCATAAAGAATGGAGGTGCGGGCATGATTGTTTTTCCACTTCTCTCCTTGAGCAGACATTTTTTCACTTTGAATCCGCCGCCTTGTGCTTTCTTGGATGAGACGCCCAACCCCTTGTGCCAAAGTCCCCATCGAGCTATCAGCTCCCTTTTGCAAAAAGGATAAAGCCGCTTCAAGCCCTGTCTCTTTAATCTCAATATGGGTTGCAACAGACATGTTATCTTCCCATCAAACGCGGCTTGGCATGAAAAAAAGCCCCATCACGAACCGGTCCATCTTCGCTCATAATTTTAGGTTCATCTATGCCTAAACCCGCTTTGCCTTCGGCAATACGTTTCAGCAAATCAACCGCCTGTTTGTAACGATCTTCAATAGTCGTGGTCAGTGCCGTATGGCGTATGGCTAAATTATAAACAGCAATATTGACACAGATCATACCCAGAGCCGCTGGCTGTCCAGCAATGGGGATTGAGTAGCGATGAGACAAATGCACATCAATCTCACCACTTGCCTGTTCGAGCGCGCGGGCAATGGCTTGCTCTGAAAAAACTGGATCAGAATTCTCATCCATCCCGCATAAGTCATCCAAGAAGTCATCACCCCAGAGCTCTTCAATCAATGTTTTGCTTGCATAAGCCATGTTTAAAAGTTTCCCTTAGACAACTTCTTGCAACAAAACGCCGGCATCTTTTGCAGCGACCAATTCACACACCCGTTCCCCCACACGCACCCGTTTACCGCCTGATAAGCCGATATCTGGATCATTGATCACTCCAGACAAACGCTCGCCCAACTGGGCGCTAAAGCCCCAACTGATCACCGAACCATCTGCCTGTTGTTTGGTAGGGTCAATATAAAGCAGTGCAATCTTATTGCCCCACACGCGTGCCAATTGTGCCGAACGCCCTTTACGTGCCAAATTCACTTGCGATTCACCAATGAGTAAACGATCGGGGTGTATTTCCATCAGATCAGCAAATTGCGCCTTGGTGACAAAACCATCAGCAGTGCCACCCCCTTTAACGGCTTTAATGATTTTGGGATGACGTTTGAGTTTTGACCAAACAACTTTGCCCATCACAATGGTGTTGGGCGTATAGACGAGACTTTTATCCATCGCCTCATCTAAAGTGGCATAAGGGTCAGATTTCTCATAATCGCTAAATTTATTTTCACCCTTAAGCGTAATCACCCGCTCTGGTGCGTAATTTTCACTTCTTTGCACAAGGGCTGCAACACGCACTTCACGCCCCAATTCTAGCAAATTGGCAAGTCCCTCTACAGCTGTCTTTTCGGGGTTATAACGAGAGCGTTGCTCCGCCCGTGCCCGTGCCGCTGCTTCAATATCTGAATTGGGGATAAGATCATCAAGTCCGTAATCTTTGACACTGGCTTCCCGTTCAAAGGCAGAAAATTCCACCACATTCGGGCGCCCTTTTCGCCCAACCTCAAGTTCAGGCACGGTAAAATTTTCTGCTAAAGGAAATTCACTATATTTAAACACCTCACTTAAAACACAAACGCGTGGCAAAACTTTATCGCCAATAAGAGAACCTGCTGGATTGCGATAACCAATAGCAATAGCGGTGAGTGTTGGATCAATGGGAAAAGGTCTGTTCATTTTATGCCTCGATTAATTAATTTTAAAAGAAATAACATCACCAGCAGAACCATCACTCATGGCAATACCAATGGTGCGATCTGCGGCTTCCGCTTTAATGGCGTGTCCTTTGGGGTCAGAGGTCAAAAAATCACCAAAGGAAACATTGCCTCCACAAACCACTTCGCCCCAACCACATTGGCCAACATCAATCATCTCACCAGCCTTTGCACTCAATGACCCTGCAGTCCCTAATAATTTATCACCCTTACCAGAAGCCGTTGCCACCATTCCATCACCGCGCGCTGCAACAATGCAATAAGGTGAAATCACATCTCCAGCGCGAAAAGATTTAATCAAAATCATCGTACTCATAATGGGCGCTCCTTTTGCTCGCTAATATACTCAACTGCTTGGCTAATGGTGATGTCGAAGCCTTTTTGCTTCTGCTCTTCCTGATAATGGCGTGCCGCAAGGGCAACCTCTTCTGGAGCAAGCTTTGGTTCTTGCGCTAAAGCACACACTTCTAAAGGGCTTGTTGAGGCAAGCGCCGGCAACTTCTCGACCAAACTTTTAAAATGTTCCATCCCCCCTTCAAGGCTACAGAGCGCACGATATTCCTCGCGAGCAGCCGGCAAAATCTTGCCCTCTTCAATGGTCTTGTCTAAAAGACTCTCAATGGCAGTATTTTTTTGCTCTTCTTGCAAAAGCGCTAAATCTTCTTGCATCTTTGTTAATTGGGAATTTAATTCCGCGCGTTCTTTTTCGCGCGCTTTAAGCGTTGCTAAAATCTCATCCGCTTTAGCATCTTCTGCCAGTGATAGTGCACTGGCAATGGCTGTCAAATCCATCATTTTCTCCGTCAAAGTTATAGGGGAAGGCTGTTCACGGCTTAAAGCCGTCATGACAAGGGCTGGACGGTTCACCAAACCAGCACCGGCTAAATTTAAAATTTCACCTTTCTTAGAATGGCGAAACTCAGGCGAAAGATAGCGATATTCTCGGGCAACAATCTTTTTAGCGGCCATATCGGTCCATTTAACACGCCCCCAAATCGCACCATCCCGCTCTGCTAATTCTTCAATCCAGCCACTGGCAGGTGCTTCTAAACCATTTCTCGCACGGTGATGTTGCCCATGCTCATAATCAATCACAAGCGGTCCTTTATTGGCTGCAAAGGCTTTTAAAATAGTTTGCGGGTTATAATGCCATTGTCGTCCATCACGTGCCTTCACATGGGGCGCTTTGGGCAAAAGCTCTACCCACTCAGGCGCTTGGCTAACGGTGGCGTCTTGGCAAAGATCTATTAACGCAGCATGAAATGTCCCGTCATGACATATCTCAGCATGCCCATCTTCGCCATTTTCGTGAAATTCTTGCTCCATAAACATTGCCTATTGCTTTACAATTGTCATTGGCAATACAATGCATGAAACTTACTCCCACCATAAGTCTGACACTGTCAGTCAAAAGAGCATTTCTCAAAAAAGCACTCTTTTCCCTATTCTTCTCCTTGTGAGAGAAACCCCCGTGCCAAACCATCCCATAAAATCGTTTTCAAAGGCACTTCAAAGGCGATAGAGCGCCGTTGTGAAGTTAGAGGTACAATTTATCGCCTTATACAAAAAAAGCCTCTCTCAAGCCGTTTTTTTAAAGATTGCTTTTAAACTTTTAAACTGTTACATTATCCGCGAGGCGTGAGCCAGTTATACCAGGACGGTTTTACCGGATCTGCGAGGAGTTGACCGCCCTCCACGCCTTCTCTTTTCACAAAAGCCAGCAGGTCTTTCCGGTGTTCTCTTTACAACAACCTCTCGCCCTTTTTTTCAGCCGCATCCAATAAGCGTCCAATTTCTCTAGAGCTTTTTTTATGCATGGAGGTCAACCACCATTCTTGTTTGCTTGCCACGAATTTAACTGCTAAGCGCCACCATACCCCATCATTTTCACCTAAAAACACAACGCTCGGTACACCTTTTCGCCTGATAATGCCATGGGGTTTTATGAGCGTTTGAATGGCGCCCCGAAAATCATCCAAGCGAAGATCACGCGCTTGATGCTCTAACAAAATATGTTTCACACTGTCTGCGGATAAGCGAATAAGAGAATTTTCCGCTGCAAAAACATCACCCACCTTTTGTGGTATCGGTGCAATGGGTATAAACCCGCGAGGCATCCGTCCTTCAAACATGGCTTCCAAAAGTGGTGAACCCACAATATCTTCAATGGCAATGCGTTTGTCATTGTCCCCCATCACAGAGACTTTATCACTCAAAAAACGGCTTAAATTTTGCGCCCGATGTTTCCCAGGATTAGAATGCCAACCAGGATCAATCCCCTTTGGTATCTTCTCAATTTTCCCCGTTCGCTTATTGTGCCAAACCTGCTTTTCAACATGAAGTGGCTCTGCCCCCTCTTCATAGCCTAAATCTTCTGCTTCATAACGGCTTACCTGTCGCACACTGCATTTACACCGCCAACCATTGGGTGGATAAAGCCAATCCCAAACCGGATCATCAACAGGTGCCGTAAACCCCACCCAACTTTCATGTTCTAAACGCTTATGTTCTGAACTCGACAAAGCATAGGTGAGATAGGGCAAAAATTCTTTATTATTTTGTGTGCGCTCCCACTCGCCTGCTGCATGCGCACTCATGGTATTGGCCCAATAGACCGTTTCTAAACGCCGTGGGCTGCCCAATTGCACCACGCTCTTTTCACCAGTTTTGGGGTCAATGCTGGTCTTTTTACCCCACCAACCCTTTTCTTGTAAAATCGGCATCAGATTTTTTTGAAACTCTTGAAAAGGAACTTGATGCTTTATGGCTTCTCCAACCGCTCGCTTAAAATCCTCCAAAATATCATAGCCTAGCGATTTTGCCACCGTAAAGGAAAAGGCATGTTCTTCTGGTGCTATATCACGCCAATCAAAGCTTGGAACAAGTGCCTTGGCTTCAAAATAACGGATAACCTCTTTAGGGGCGGTTTTAAAAAGTTCCTCATCCATGATACCCAAGCCCACGTGCAATCATTTGTACTTTTGCCAAGCGCGCTGCTAATGCGTGATGATCCATCTCACCTAGCAATTCATCTAAGCCTTTTAGGATATCCTCATAACTTTTTGCTTCTCTCACAAGCTTTTTAAAAGGCTCTAAAAGGGGTTCTAAGTCCTCTTCCCAGTCGCTTAAAGCTTCTTGTGAAAGTCGGTCCAATTCGTCGTGATGTTTCCCACCCTTCTCTTTTGCACCCTTGCTCTCTCTTGTCACAGAAACATCAAAAACACCTCCACAATCAGCACAAACATGAGCCTTTTCTCCCCTCTCATCATCAAGCGCATTATCAGGAGCCTTTAAAACATCCTCTTCCTTTTTTGGTTGCGAAAAACCAATCTTATTGCGCACTTCTTGCGCCCCAACACGCAAACCTAAGGGCACAAGTTTTTCCAGCGCATCACTAATCGCTTTAATATCTTCATTTTCCGAAATCGGCCAATAGACAAGGGGGGTGCGCTCTTGGCGCCCAAAATTAATCTCAACAAAGGGCACAATTAAATCACGATTAGCCGTTAAAGCTAATTGGCGTGCATCAGCTCTGGCAATATCATGACGCACATTTTCATGAATGCGTGCTTGCGAAAAGGACGAACCATCATCCGTCGTCATGGTTTGTCCCAATACCCCTTTAGAAATCTGCCGATCTAAATATTCCGCCTTAGAGGCAAAAACCGCATTGCCACTGCCCCCTGCCGCTTCAATAAATTCAATCTCCATTTCTTTGGGAATAATCGCTGCCGCATCACTGGATAAATCACGCACCGCTTGAATGAGAACCCGCCGTTCCTCATGAGAAGAACTTGCCCCATATTTACCCACACGCAAAGGCATGCCATAAACTTCTAAGAAAGCCATCCAATCTTTTAAGGTATAAGACTTAAACAAAAAAGCCCAAGCCGCAAGTCTGGCAAGTCCCGTGCGGATAGGCAAACCGCTTTTTAACTTTGGGCGATGAATGGAAAATTTATAAGCAGGCAATTCAATACCATAGTGAGAGCCCTCTTCTTTTAAACGTAAATGAAAACCATCCAGCCGGTCCAATTGAAAAAACCGCTGGTCCCGCCATTTCCAAGCAACCGGCCACCATTCCTTGGCACTCTTGTCCCACAAAGTTTCAACAACCGCATAGCCTTTTCCCAAAGCATCTAACAAATCCGTGACATAATCATCAACAAAGGTAGGCGCACTAATCACTTCCCGCACCGCATCTGCTATCTTTTTGTCCTGTGCACTGTTGCTTGCGGCAATCACTCCAGGCTCCACCCCTGTGAGAGCATTTTTACGCATGCCAAGCACAGCACGATAATGCAAATCACGCTCTTCCATATCATCGGCAAGTTGAAAAAACTGCTCTGGATGCCCCTGTGCTGCCTGTTGCAAAATATCAGCAAGTTGCGCAGGGGTGAGACCACTGACAATGGTTTGTGACCACACATCACGAATACCATTAACGGTAGGGCTTGCGACTTCCCTCTCCAACCCTTTGATATTAAGCGCCCTACCCCACTGATCTAAAAGTTTTACCATCTCATCATCCCATCAATAAATCTTTGATCGCATTGTTGAAAAAAAAGGCGTTGAAAAGAGCGAGCTTTCATCAAAACGATAAGCCTCTCTCACAGGGGTATAATCATAAATTTCAGGAGTTTGGCGGCTGGCAAAATAAGCCAAAGCGCAAGCAATCGCGCTATCACCATGGCGCATAAAACCGTCACTGCCTTTAAAACGATGATTGTCTGGAATTTTCACAATGCCATTGACATAAGCAAGCGCTTGATGATCGGCAACAATGTCACTATCGCGCGGCAAAACAATCGTCCCATCCCCAAAAGCTTCCAAATAAGCCGGCATTTCCTTGCCATACCAACTTTGCGACAATTGCACTTCCTTCACACAAGCACCATAACGTTGCGCCGCTTTTTCGGCTAAATAAGCCCCATTGCCCCGCGCATCTAACGCGCCGCCCATCAAACGCGGCAAACCATTCACCCCATAAAATAAAATCTCTCTTTGTTGATCAAACGGCGTATTGCGCAATTCCACCATAAACCGGACACGGCGCACCAAATCTTGTCCCACCTCCATCACCACAATCGATGTCGCATCGCCCGATCTGGCAAAATCAACACCAAAAACATGTTGGCGCCGCCGGTCAAGCCCAGCATGAAGAGGTTTTATATGCTTCTCACACCAAGCAAAAGCAGCAACACTTCGTTGATGTTCCGATTGATTTTTAAAATCATCCACACAAGCAAAACGCAACACTGCAATGTCAGGCGCACAACAATTTTCAATCTGTAAGCGTGTTAAAGCCGCCCCTTCTTGATCGGCTGGTATGGCATCTAATTCTTGGCGCATAGCAGCCAAACGCACCCCATAAGACGCACGAATTTGCTGCTCCCATTGTTGCTCAGATGCTAAACTCCACACCTCCCCCTTCATGGCACAAACCCGTTTAAACAAGCCATTTTTAACAGCGACACCAAAGGGGTAACAATGCACCGAAAAAGGAACCTTACCTGCTCGCGCTTCACGGATCAATTCATTGAAAGGATTGAGCACACCATTATGGGTGGAGATCACACGGATTTTTCCTCCCCAAATGAGCAAAGCATTGACAGCATCCAAAACAGCGCGCACATCTTGATGAAACGCCGCCTCGTCAATCACCACAATGCCCTGTAGTCCGCGAATATTTTCAGGGCGGCTAGAAAGCGCCTCAACCCGAAACCCCGAAGCAAAACGCACCCGATAAGCAGAGATATATTTTGTTGAACCATCCGCCCTTTGATCAGAGAATAAAAATTCCTCAACATCCCCACTATGGCTCGTAATTGCCGAAGCAAAATTGCTCACATAGCCAATAAATTCCCGCCCCTTGTCTTTGGTGTCACCAATATAAAAAACATTATCGCCCCTCGCTTCACGTGCCGCCGCTGCAATCAGTGTATCATCCAAAGCTTCTGCAAAAGTAATGCCGGTCCGCCGCCCCTTTTCCACCAATTTTAATGGGGACTTATCTTCAATCCATGCCCGTTGATGTGCCATCAAAACGCCTTCCGCTAAGGGATCACTCTCTTTGGGAAAAGTACTTTTCCGCCAAATATCAAAACCACCTTGATGATCAAAGACATGACTTTTTGAAAAGGGCTGTTCAGCCATGTTTTACCCCCAACACCTGCGCACGAATAGCTCGCGCTGTTTCTTCTGAGAGCCCCGCCGCTGCTGCTGCAGCGTCAACCGCTTTGCTTGCTTTGCTGGTAAAATCCTTCTCTAATCTTTGCCGTCTGGTGGTCGACAAATGTTCAGCCGCCAACACGCCTTTAAGCGCATTGGCCAATTCTTGTGCCGCTTTTGGCGAAAGGTTTTTCCCGCTGCTTAACGTGGAAAAAATAAGTTCTTTAATCGCTGCCGCCGTCAAAAGAGTGATATTATCAGAAGCTTTAGCATCAAAGCGCTGCGAGAGGCTTGCGGCAATTTCTCTTGTCTGTTCTAGGCGCCGTGACATCACGGCTAGCCGCAAAGAATAACGATTAAAACTAGAAAAAGAGGGAATAGAAAAGCTGAGACCCGTTTCCTTTCGTAAAGCCTTCAAAGCCGCTTTAAACTCACCATAAATAGCCATTTGTGTCTTCTCACGCCCATTTAAAGCCTCAGCAGCAGCAGCAATAATTTGATCACAAGCTTGCGGCAATAAATCAATCGCCGTTAAACGTCCACGCCCGACCTTGCGCATCCTTCACCTCGTCTTTTATTGATGAACGTTTAGGCCGCTTAATCCCCTCAATGGAAAAGCTCCGGTCTAAATGACGCGCTCCCCGTTCTGTTAATGCCGCAAGAAAAACTGAACCCACACATTTTAAAGTAACAGCACCTTGATCTTCCATCCATGCCAGTTCATTATGCACAAAATCGCGATCGCGTCTGATGCCATAACTGTATAAAAGCCGCTCAATCATCGCACTCGATAAAGTTTCACTGCGCTCACAAGCAAGCCCTTTTAAAATAATCAACCGCGCTTCTTCACGGATGATTTTATCCATATCTGCTTTCATTTCTTGGCATTCTCCAACAAAAACTCTTGCAAGCGCTCACCAATGGCTGCCACCGGTTGTAATTGTGCAGAAAGCGTGTTGAGACGACCATTCAATTTCTCCATATTCACTTCCAATCTTTGCAGCGCATCACGATCAGGCAAAAAGTCCATCTCTGTTTCTAACTTTTGCACACGCTCTTTAAGCGTCGTGATATCTTTCAGCATTTCCCGCGCACCTGAAGAAAAATAGGCTCTCAAAACCCCACAAATCGCAATAACCGATAACAATAAAGACAACCAGCCATTGGCAACACTGATATCCAAATTCACTTAAAAGTCCCCTCTCTTTTGCCTAAAATCGCCCGCTCCGCAGCTTTTCTACGCTGTTCACAAATCAATAAAGCAGCACGATCACGCCCCCAATAGTGCACCACTTCGCGCGCATTCAAAGCACGCTCTGGCAATAAAGCTGGGCGGGCACACGCCATGCGAACAACAGGCGGCAACTCAACCGATAAAAAATGATAAGAAAGGCTACCCACCGGCTTGTGTGTTGAGCAAGCGCACACGCTCAAGCCCAATGCCACCGCCAGTAGTTGGCAATACTGCATTGACTTCCTCCATTTTTGTAAGCTTTTGTTCCAAAGCCGAAATTACCCCTTGCGCTCGATGCTCAGCTTCCAACGCTGCTTGCCTTTGTCGCTCCATCTCAAGCTGTGCGCGTGCAGAAGCCTTGGCAATCTCCAACTGCCAATACAAATCACGCGCCTTTTCCGCCTTTAAAACTTGCGCTTTCATAAAGCCAAAAGCCGCCAACATCACACTGACCAAAAACAACAAACCAAAAGACAGTTTTGAAACAGGGCTAAACATTGCTTTTATCTCCCCACCTCGTTATCTCCACCCCATCATAGGAGCTGCTATGCCGCTTATGGGAATGTTTCCTATTAGAAAAATCCAACGAGCCAAAGCCACGATGCACCCCCAGATTGCCAACAATAATCGCCACCATCGAAGGAATAGAAATGCTCGCCATATCAACAATATGCGGAGCCCCCCACAAACCACCAGAAACGAGCAAAAAAATAACCCCCCAAGCAAACCAAAAAGACCACCATAAATAGAGCCTAGAGCCACGATAAGAAGGTTTCATGCCTTCACCTCGCCTCCAAGCCCCAAAAGCTTTTTGGCGCGGTTCAAATAAATCAAACGTTGCACAAGTCCATTCTTGCCCCCATTAATTGCTCTAGTAATTCTGAGTAAATCATCTTGATCAGCAAGCCTATTCAAGCCTTTCATTTGCCAAAACCAAACAGCAGACCAAAGCGCTGCTGGAAACTTTTCCAGCTCTTGCGGAAATGCCTCACAATCAACAGCTTGTTCATCGACTAAGCGCCAAAACCTCGTAAAACGGCGATAATTATTGCGCCCCGTCAATTGGATCAACCCACGCCCCTTAAAGCGCACCCCATCCCCAGGGTTGACATTGCCTAAATCACGCCGCCCCTCATAAGCGCGCCCTGAGGCATATTCACAAACGGTAAAAAAGCCATCGCTCTCATGGGCACATTGGCTTAAAAAATGTGCAATACGCAACGGTGTTGTGAGTGCCCCATAAGATAAAGCTTTAGGCAACACGCGTGCCATTTCAACAATAATAAAATCTTGGCGCGCATGATGCGCCAATTTAGGCGCAAGGCGATGAAGAAAAGAAGCATCTATTGAAACCATAACAAACCACTCAATGCATAAAAATCCATGCGCAGTTTATCGGATTTCACCCCCCCAATATAAGCCTGACACTGTCAGTCAAAACTCTCAATACTCATAAAACTCTGGAAATAATAAACCTTGTGGTTCTTTTGAAGAAATTTTCTTTTTCAAGCGATAGGCTGTGCGCACATGCATACCAGAAACAGCAGCTGCAGTATCAACCGACCAGCCTTTTTGCAACGCTTGCACCATTTTTTGCCGCCGTTCAGCATCTCTGCCAAGGGGGATAAGAAGGCGCACACCCGAACCATTAAAACAAAAATGGTTGATCAATTGTTGCGCCTCTTCAAACCCAACAATTTCAATCAACCAATCCGCACTCTCAAGACGCCCGGGTATATAAACTTCTCGTCCACCAAAAGCCCGCATCATATTCCATGCTGCTTCACTGCCCGCAACATCAGCTATTTCACGCAATAAGGCAGGAAAATCGCTATAGATTTCCTCTTGCATACATGCTTACCCCTCGCTTTTAACACCTTTACGGATTTTCCGCCCCCAAACATTCATCACTTCTCTAAAATCGCCCCCACTCATCTCACCCAAAGCTTTACCACTTAACGCCATAACACTTTGATGAAAAGATTCCACATCAAACACAGCATCGGGATTCAAACACTTCCATTGGGCACACAAAATCAAATATCCTGGCATTTTCTGCCAAGAATCTTGAATCTTTTTCCCTTTCCAGTCAACCCCACCCTCACGCTGCAACCAACCTTTCAACGCCTCAATAGCTCTGCATGCATCATCGCTATCGCGTAAAAAGCGAATATGATCAATCCCTGTCTGTCTTTTCACAAAGGCAAGCAACGCTTTGTCTGAACGATCACGAATAATGCCAAGATTCCACCCAGCAATCCAGAGCGCCTGGAGCTTCTTGGCATATTTACCCTCTAAACGCTTCCCATTCGGCTTAAAACCACACGCTTTCATTTCAGCGATAACCAAGTGCTTTTCTGAAAAATTCAAATCTTTCGCCGATTGCTTGCCCGTCAAGCGATAGAGCAGTGCGCGATAGGTCTCATCATCAAGACCTAACGCGCGTTTTCCCATATGAAGGACAGCTAAAGACATCTCACCCCCCTCATGTCTTCGCCAGATCAATGGTCACAGCACGCCAAGCGCTTTCTAGGCTATCGCGCTCATAAAAACGCACATATTCCTTAGATGTCGTCACACGCAATGACTCGCGAATAGCACGCATCGCCTCTTTCCAGCGTGGATCATCAATATCCAAACGCAACAGCATAAAGATCTCGCCCCGATTCACCTTGCCTTCTTTATCCGTATTAAAAGCACGCGTAATAATCGCACGGATTTCAGGACGTGCATCCGCAGACCATTCATTCAAACACTCATCAAGAAGGCTTTTGGCAATTTGCAATTGCGGTCCAAAATCAACACTTTCCTGTACCTGCACCTTAATGCGTTGCAAACCATCAAAGCTTGTGTAAGTACAATTGCCCTTTTTGCCACGCCGCTCCACACCATATTCTTGCGCAAGCAAGCTATCAAAATCACTCAAATCCGCAATCGTATGGTTGTTAAAACGTGCAATCCTTGCCGATAATTCTTTCGCAAAACCCATAATTTTGCGCACCGTTTCATCCTCTAACAAATCCGCAGGGCGGATCAAGCTTACCGGCACCAAAGCCCCTTTTGCATCCTTCATATAACGCGTACCTTCAAGTTCAATTTGTGGATTCATCACCAACTTCCTCCTTATGTTTTTTGAAACCGACGAAATGGCACAACATCCCCTGAAGAAGGCGCACATCCCGCTTTCAATTGCCAACGACACCGCATAAGCTCATGACCTAAAACGTGGTTATAGCCTGCCAAACGACGCAAATACTCATTCAATTCTCGAACATCTTGTCCATGCATAAAAATGCCATTCACCTCATACTGTAAAAAGGCAGAGCGCAAAGCAATCAAGCACTCTCTCACCATATAGGGGTTACGTTCCATCATTTGCTTCCTCCAAAATCCATATAAATCACACGATTGCTCTCATCCGCATCAGAGCCTTCACACTCAGCCAAAACTTCTGCAACTTCAGCTTCCAAAACCGCATCCGCTTCCCCCAAACGATGAACACTCAACTCCAATTCAAGCAATAACGCCAAATCAACACACAATTTAAGCTTTTCTCCAATATCAAAACCGCATTGATAATCGTCATAAAGACCAACAAGCGTATCGGATAATTCTTTGTCGCATAAAGAGATCATGCCAATTCCTCCACGTCACGGTTTTTCCATGCCGCTTTGACATGTTTCAAAGTCACCTCACACCCATCTCCAAGCGCTGCCATGCGTGCCAACATCATGGTTTTGTCAATTTGCCGCAAAGCTCCAGCCTTTAAGCCTATCCCTGTCAAAAACTTTATCGCACCAACATCTTCAATCCCCCAATCATGAATGCGCGCCGCAATATCCTCACTATAGGGCTTGCGCCGTTTCAAATGCATCGCCAATCGGCTTTTAATTTGCGCATAAGAGGGACCATTTTGACGATGAACCAACCGCCCCGAGATCTCATCATTGCCAACCAAAGCCAACCCCGTACCGTTGATATCAACAAAGTGGCGCAACTGATTAATCGCTTCATCCGTTAAATTTTGCGCCTCATCAACAATCAACAATGTTCCGCCACCAACACGCTCTAACTTTTTGCCAATCGCACGCGTTAAGCGGGTGGGATTATATTCCACCACTTCCAATTCTGCTGCCATATCATTCAAAATACCGTGAACACTGCGCGTATGCGGGCTTGCTGTCACCAGATAAACATGCGGGCGGGTAGAGCGATAATGGCGGCAAGTTTCGGTCTTACCACTGCCCGCATCAAGCGTAATCATCACCATATCCCCCGTACTTTGTGCCAGTGTTAAAGTATCAATAATCTCACTGGCAATTCGATTCCTCTGAAAGGCTGGTTTTTCAGGAATGCGCTCCAAAAACCCCGCTGTTTCCTTTAAAGTCTCAACCCATTGGTGAACCTTCGCATTTTGCTTCCCCAACTGTCCCGCATAACTGCCCGCATACCATTGCGAAAACGTCCCATCCGGCATCCCTATGCGCCGTGCCACCTCTGCTTTCGACCAATCATTCATTTGCCCCAAAGCTCTCACTGCATCCACAAGCTCATTCCATAAAGCAATGTCATCACTGTTGCGGTTTTGTGCTGTTCCATTAGGCTGGATTTTAGGTCGCGCCCAAGGATTTTTATCGACCGTTGCATTTATCGCGTTTTTCATGTATATTCCCCTCTCGTATTGATTTTAGACTGTTGATAAGGGGAAGGGCTCCCACCCGCCCCTTATCTTTTGTCTTTAGAATGAACATTTAAAAGCCGTACGCGATACTAAAACGGCTAACCTTGCAAATCCCCTCTCTTTCTCACACATCGGGGAACTTGCTAACTCCACGCATCTCACCCGATCAGGCAAAGACACCTAGAAACTTCATGTATTGATTAGACTATGAAATGGATAAGATTCCTCCCCCCCTTTCTTTGTTAACGCTTCAAGCTGATACGCGATACAAAACCAGCTTCCTTTTGAGAATTCTTACAAATCCCCCCTCTTTCCTTTCCTATCGTTTAGGAAACTTGATCACCTCACGCCCCTCATCAGAGGCGGAAAACTTTCTCAAAGCTTTATGCAAGTGTTGACTGAATTCTTCCTCCCCCAAAGCCTCATCATCGTCTGCTTTCAAAGCTAAATTCCCCACATTGTTTGGCATCAAGCGGCTCACCTTTGGCTTTATCGGAAGCTTAGATTTGAACGCTTCATCCTTTTTCTCAAGGCGCCCATAAACATCGGCCAAGTGATCAGGCGCAAGCTTTGCCGCTAGCTGTTTTTCTGCTTTAACAGCCTTCACATATTCTTTACGCAAACGCCCATTCAAGCGCGCCGCCTGCTGGTCATAAAAACCTACATCACAAAGGCATGGTGCCAGACAAAGCAACCGATTATTCAAATCATAAACCCGTAAATCTTGATGCAAATTATCCGGATCAAAGCGTACAATCACTTTTTTCCCCGCATGCTCATTCAACGCCCGCGCCCAATAACGATTGCCATAAAAATGGATCTCGCCCGTACCCTTTTGCGCACGCAATGCCTCAGAGGTTAAAAGCCATAAAGCCCGTTGTGCTGCCGTTGCTTGCCGAATAATCGTCCCCTCTGCTTGCAAGCTCTCAGTAAAGGTCTCATCAAAACTGCGCCCCGCACAATTAACCGCCTTACGCCCTGCTTGCGCATTGTGTGCACAAATTTGCGCACCAACATGGGCTTTAAACGCTTCAAATCCTATCGCGCGCTTGCCATAATCTTCAGGCTTGGCATCCGGTTTATTGCCCGTATAAGCCCCCGCACAAAAGGGATGTTTCGAAATCGCTTCTGCCAGATCACGCCATGCCCGCTCAATCGGTTTAGACTGTCCGCTATAAGGTGTCGTCCATTGCAATTGCACCCCCAAACTCGTCAAAAGCCCTTGCGGATCATCCGGCTTAATCTTAAAACGAAAACGGTTTTGCACACCTCCAGAAATCCACTTGCTGGTAAAAGCGCGCCCATTATCCAAGGTCATACGCTCTGGTATGCCATAAGCTTCCACCATGTCCCCAATCACCAAACGAACAATTTCCCAAGTCTCAGCATCCGATAAGCGCCACGATAAAATCTTGCCCGAATAAAGATCTTGAATGGCAATCAGATAAAGCCGCACAGGCTTTTCTGTCCA
Source organism: Bartonella sp. TT29SHDZB (assembly GCF_042193395.1). Taxonomy (NCBI): domain Bacteria; kingdom Pseudomonadati; phylum Pseudomonadota; class Alphaproteobacteria; order Hyphomicrobiales; family Bartonellaceae; genus Bartonella; species Bartonella sp. TT29SHDZB. Next base: position 23,027 of record NZ_JBHILQ010000013.1, on the reverse strand, counting down.
AGGAACGCTCACAAAAACATCCAGCTTATGCCCGTCCATATTCACAGCTTGCAGTGCATGCAGGCTCGAGCGATCACGCCGTTGAGCTGGATAAAGCTTTTTTGCCTTTTCTTCTCCCTCACGCGCTAAAACCACAACCGCTTTGGAAATTTGCGCCTTAAAACGACGCCGCAAAGCCCGCTCAGAAGGAATGGGCTCAAAACCCCGCTCCTGCGCCACCGAAACCATGCGCCGATAACATGCCGAAAAAGCAGGGCGAGACGGGCGCAAATAATCCGAACAAAAAACCTCCCACGCCCCCTCATGACACGGCGCAAATTGCGAAACATTCTCCTCACCATAACAAGGCGCTAAAGCTGCCAACCAATCAGGGCGCTCATACCCCTCCACCATCTGCCGCCAATTAAAAAGCGACATCCGGCTCACACCAAATTGCACCGCACTCAAACTTGCCGCATCATGCACACCCATACCGGCATGGAGCAAATCTTCCCAAAAGCAAAGTGCCTTCAAACGCTCTTCACAGCGCCTTTTATGCGCCTTTGAAAGCCCCTCATAACGCACCCAAATACTTGCCTTTTGCTCCCCTTGCGTTTGTTTCACATCAACAGCCCCACCAAACCGCACCAACAATGCCGCCCGCGCCCCCTCCGGCAATAAAGAGATGTGATACTCCCAAACCGGCTTGGTTTTGCCTCCCACTTTCCTCGAAAGTTCAGAGTTTTTTCTCCAATATGCCCGTCCGTGGTTTTCAAGACTTTTATATGTTTTCGGCAACCCTGGCAAAGCTGCCTCAGCCAATTCGGCAATACTAAACCATTCCTTCATGGCTGCCCCCTTTTAATGCGAACCGGCGTTGCGCGCATGGCTTTCAATTGCGCTGCAATCTCCCGCTGTTCCTGCTGCAACCGCGCAATCTCTGCTAAACGTGCCTCATCCCCTTGCAACAGCAACAATCCATCTTCACTCACCACCTCATCCCAAAGCCAAAATGCCTCTGTCGCCCGCACAAAGGCTTTAAAACGCGGCAGGGAAATATCCACCTGCTTACTTTCTGCCACATAAGCATCCAAACTGGCCTTACTTAAACACCCAATCCCTAAATAATGCGCCATACGCTCCGCAATCACACTGCGCTCATGCCGGCATTCTCTCAAAGCCCGCGCCATCGCACGCTTAATGCGTGAGCGAAACCGCCCTAAATCAATCTGCGCAACGGGTTCGCGGCAGGGAAAAACCGGCTTTTGGAAAAAATCAAGCTGCCCACAACCATGCCTCTTCATGACAGCACCTCCCCCGATTGCTTGTTCAAATAATCATAAAACCGCGCCCGTGTCTGCGCATCCGCCCTCTGCCAAACACCCAATAACTGAGCAAAAACCCGCTCTTGTTCATTAATTTGCGGCGGCGTATTAATCCCATTGACCAAATCAACAGCCCGCCGTAAATCCCCATCAACCTGTTGCAAAGCAATTGCCACCCGCCGTTGCGCAACCGGCTCCATCTTGGCTAATTTTAACAACTGCGCTTGATTATCCGCCAATGCCGTCCCCCGCAAAACCGCCCGCAACTCCGGCTGTAAATGCTGAGCAATGCTGTTAAGACGTTTTACTGAAACTTGAGACAAACCAATACGATCCGCCACATGTTTAGAAAAAGATAAAACTGTCCCTTTACCATTTTCTTCATCTGTATAAGAAATAGGGACAACTTGTCCCAATTTCTCATCACCGATCAAAGGATCAACTTGATCCTTTGATTTTTCATCCCCTTCACACCCAGTTTCATGGTGCTCTGAAGAACCATCATTTGGCAAAGGTGCAAGTTGCACCTTTGCCACTTTGTCCTTTGTATATTGATTACCACCGATCAAAGGGTAATGTTTACCCTTTGATTTTCTGTCGCCACCAACCTTAATTTCCCCATACTTCTTTTCCCACAATTCGCGGTAAGTCTGGACAAAAAGCGCACGATCAATCACTGACAATTCATTGCGAAAGAGGTTTTCAGCAACCTCTAAAAGCGCGGCATTGTCCTTATCAGCCTGCACCACAACGGCATCAATGTCACTATAGCCCAAAAGCTCAGCAGCACGAAGCCGATGCGCACCAGCAATAAGCGTGTAATTACCTTCCTTAGCATTGGGGGTATGGCGCACCGTAATCGGATTCATCAATCCCTCCCGCGCCATTGATTGTGCAAGTGCCTTGGCATGCTCATCATCCACAGGGCGTATACGCTCCGGTACCACAATCACATCAAGAGCAAGCTTTTGAAACTGTGCCATCACGCCCCCGCCTTTCTGATCTCTTTAAAGAATAAATCCATCGCACGCCCCGCCCATCTTCGATAAGCTTTCGCAAAAACGGGTTCTTCCAAACGCCGGTTAATGGTACGCAAAGAACGAGCAACAGCAGTGCGTTCACGCTCTTGCATGGCAACAAGACGCCGCCGCGGCACCTCAAACTGATAATGCAAAATATGAATAACAATCTGTCGTGCTAACGCCGCATCAAATAAGCAGTGCGGAGGGTCAATAATATACCGGATTGGCAAATGTTTAAATCCACTACTCACCGCCTTAAAAGAACAGGCAAGCATAGCTTCCAAACGTTCAACCTCCGAATAAGGATTAACGATATCGCTTCTGGCTTCTGGGGTCCATAAATTACAAGCAGCAACCATAACCACCCCCTATAAAAACAATATGACCACCATCTAATCGCCAGAACCAACCCATGCAAACGGCTGTTCTATGATGCAACTCTATGCAATTTATCTTGCCTATTTCGTACTGATCTTTAGACATTGATAAACCTTTTTATCTTATGGTATTTAAATTCATGGCAAATGCGCAAAAGCGCAAAGCCGTGTAACGAAATTCAAGCAGCATTCCCACGCAAAGCAGAATGCGCACGCGAATCTGTATTGGCATGTTTTGCTGCTTTAAAAATGCGACGGCGACTTTTGGGGTAGCGGTCGCTAAAAACCTGCTCGACGGGCAAACCGATAAAATCGGCAATAGCACGTTCGGCTTTCTCGTTAGACCGTGTCCAGATATGTTGAACACTGGATGACGAGAGTTGATAAGCTTTCGCGAGCTCCGCCAAGGTCATATTACGGCGGCGTAGCTCGGCTAAAATACTATGGCGATCCCATACTTGAATGCATGTTTGGGTGGTTGTCATAAACTTCGCTCCTGCTTCAAACGGATGCTCCCACATCCGTTTTTTGTGGGGTTAATTGTAAAATATCTGCCCTCTATATCGGGCGGTAATATGTAGTTAATTCATTTTATATGTTTTGTAAACATAAAAAATGAATTTATGAGGTATTTTTTTGGCACGTCCCGATTCAGAACCCAAAACACCATTGGCAAAACGCCTACGTGACATAAGAAAAATGCTTGGAAATGAAGAACGCGGTGCTTTTGCAAAAACTCTTGATTTAGCGAAAGGTACGCTCGCAAATTATGAGCTCGGTGTAAATGAGCCACCAGCATCTATCGTAATTGCCTATCACAAAATTTATGGCGTAGACTTTCATTGGCTTCTCACTGGTGAAGGCGAAATGTTTAGTGACATGGCAAAAGCGAAAGCAGCAGGTTTTAAAGCACCCACCATTCCTGCTGGTCTCATGAAAAAGCTTGGTCGCATAGCTTATACAACTTATCGCGATGCTAAAATAAAACTCCCCCCTGAAGATATAGCGGAATTAGCGGCAGAGCTTTATAAAAAGTTACAAGAGCTTGTTCAAGACATCAACGACATGGAAGAAGTAGAAGCGACTTTCCCTCTTCTTAAAATTCATTTAAAGCGTCAAATAGAAGCTGAAAGAGTACATCTAGAAACTACACAAAATACGGCTTAATGCCTCTCTAAGATAAATGGGGAAATCTCTTTTTAAAATCCTGTAATTTAAAACGAACCTAAATATGAATAAGGAGCATTTTTGGCACGCCCTAAAAAAGAACCTAAAACAGAACTAGCAAAGCGGCTATGTGAAGTGCGACGCGCCCTTGGTTTCACAGAGCGTAAGCAATTTGCTAGACATTTTGAAATTCCCGAAACGACTATGCGCAATTATGAAACGGGTTTACGAGAGCCTCCTGCATCTATACTGCGAATATATAAAGATCGCTGTGGAATATCCTTAGATTGGCTCGTTACGGGTGAAGGTGAAATGTTTAGTAACATGGCAAAAGCGAAAGCAGCTGGTTTTAAAGCACCTACCATCCCTGCTGGTCTCATGAAAAAGCTCGGTCGCATAGCTTATACAACCTATCGCGATGCAAATATAAAGATCCCTCCTGAAGATATAGCGGAACTCGCGGCAGAACTTTATGGAAAACTGCAAGAGCTTGTTCAAGATATCAACGACACGGAAGAAGTCGAGCTTATTTTACCTCTTCTAAAATTGCATTTAAAGCGTCAAATAGAGGCTGAAAATGCACATCCAGAAACTACATAAGATACAGCTTAATGCCTCTCTAAAATGAAAAATGAAAGTGGAAATCTTTTTACATTAAAAAATTTATATAAATTATTGATAAAAAATACTTTTTACTCAATTTTTAGAGATTTCCACTTATATATGGAAATCTTTTTTGCTTTTTTGGTCATTTTGGGCTGATTTTGACGTCAATTGAACTTTTGGAGTGATTTTTTTCACAGGGTCTTCAAAGGCGGTTTTCTGGGCTTTCACAGACTTTTCAAAATTTTTCACAGGGTTTTCACAGACCTTTCAAAGCCCTCTCTCATTTTTACCTTTGAAACGCTCTTTTTTCTAATTTTTACTATTTTTCGCTCTTTTTTACAATTTTAGGTGTCAAAATCTATTTTGACAAAACGCGCATTTAATGCTAAATTTTATACACAAAAACAACAAATTACCACGTATTCCTACCTAATCCCACCTTTTCCCACTTAGTATAAAACCTAGTGTCAAACTACATTGCCAGCAGGTTTTGTATAATTTGCCACTAGGTTTTGTACCAATTTATTTTTTTTCAAAGAGTTTTTAAGGGGTTCTCAAAGGGTCTTCAAAGACCTTTCAAAGATCATTTAAAGCCTCTTTTTCTTTTCTGCTCAAAATCGCAATTTTTGATGATCAATCATTGAGTTGGAATCGTATTATTTGAGAAGCAGCGTATATAAGATGGTATGACTTCTTTTAGCATAAATTGACTGATGATTTTTCTGTATCCTAAGCACATTATTCAGGACATTATTAAATAAGAGAAGCGTTTAAGGAATTCAGTCAACTTGACCAAATTGCTCTTCAGTATGCAATTGTGCAATGTTTGCACCATTGCTCCTTTGAGGAATTAGGTAAACAATACCTTATTGCTGTACTCATGCAATTGGATCAACTTGATCCTATTTCTCGTTTTAGCAATTGGAACAAGTTGTCCTTATTCCTCTAAATGCCCTTCATCACCAATCAAAGGGTAAACATTACCCTTTGATTTTCTGTCACTCAGAGGTTTCCTTTTCTCCTGCCTCTTTTCCCTTGTTTGGTGCCTCGAGTGTGATTTCTGTTGTGTATCCGCTTTGTTTTTCATAGCGGTGGGTGACGGTTGCAGCTTTCCATGGTCCATTGATTTGCCCACGAAACCCTTGAAGGATGAGAGGTTGGTCGGCCATGATTTCTGGTCGCCCCGCAAGAGACAAAGAACCACTGCCCACAGCACGGCACAGCCTATCCGATTCTGATGCAGCAGCAGCTCGTGCTTCCTCCTCACAAGTGTAACAAGTCCGTAAACGCCGCACGGGACCGCTAAACCCTGTCTGATGTTTGACTTGGCATTGCTGCCCTTTTGAGCGATCAAAATAAGAAGCTTCAATAGTGCCATATTGCGTACGTGGCTCTAATGTGAATTCCCAGTTGGAACAGTCATTTTTATAAAGTTCGAGTGCTGGTAAATTATCCCCGCTTAAAAATAAAAACTTATTGTCTTTGATTAAAAAACGCGCCCGCATGCGATCGGCAAGGCGGGTTAAAAAATCAACCGCCGATTGATCTGTACGAATCACATAAGGCAAAGTTTGTTTGGTAAATTGGGGACTGACCTTTGCTTGATAGCCATGGCGTTTGGCAAGTGTCTCAACAATCTCACCAACAGTTTTGTGGTCAAAATGTTCACTCACCTGTTCTTTGAGCTCTTTACGCATCGAGGCACTTTTGCCACAAAGGCGCAAGATCTCTCCATCACTGCCACCACAACTTACAACCGATTCGACAACAAAACACCCCATAAAGGCACTGATGCTGTTCTCATAACCAAAGATCACCTGTAGCGCACTGTTACTGGAGGGAACCTCTAAATCATTACCACTATCATCAAACTCTGCTTCAAATGTATCGGCTTTATTACACAACAAATTGATTTATAATGATAATTTACTGTTTTGTATATTGATGAGAGACCCGAATATTGTAAGATTCTCTCATTTCAAATCTGTTTATATTGCTGAAGTATTGTTTTCAATTTTTTCCTCAATCGTATTGTGTAAAATTAAAATAATCGGGATAGCCATAAAACAACAGATCAAAATAAATAAGCTAAAAATACATATAAAAGTAAAAATATCAAACTCTCTGCCCCCATCCAATACTTGGATAATGACCTTATCCAACATCTGGATAACAAAGTCCACTGCCAAAATGATAACAAATATGCAGAGGACTATTTTATAGTCCTTCGATGAAAGGACCATAACTTCTTTAAACGCTAAAACTTCAGATTCTTTATCAAATGCTGAAGAGACTCCCAAAACCTTATTATCTGGATTTTAAAGTGTCTCATGAAATGGTTATGTTTCTTGTATTGTCATACTGGTCTCATTTTTTTCTTTCATTTTCGGAGCGTGTTTCTGGTGCTTCTCCATATCTTTTCCATCTATCTCTTTCCGCTCTTTCACAGTTTCTGTTACACAAAAAACAAAGAGTCCCTATAATAACCGTAACGGATATGATGAGTACTATTGCAAATCCCACCGTTCATTCCTTTTTCAATGAAATCGTTGTTTATCATCTCATGCATTCTTCCTCATTTGCATCAATGAACAACTTTCTGTTTTCTTATCGAGATATTTTCTTCAAATTTTGAAGCCTATTGTTTAAACTATCAATTTCGTGATTGAGCCTTTCAAGTTCTTTATTGAGTCCATCAACATGTCCATGATGTTCAGAAATCACTTCTAAGTAATGTAACATTTGAGACTGATCTTTATGCTTATTTGCTTCACCTAGCCCTCGAAAGGCTTCTGTCCTTTTCTCAACATGCTCAAATATAGTAAAAGCCTTCTCGAGCCACTCAAAAACCGCATCATTGCGTTCCTTGAACGACTTGGGAACAAAATAATTTATCTATACCCGTATAGCCATGCGAGGTAGACAAAAAATATGGTAGCAAAAATATGATAAGCAATAAGCCTTCTCTAAACAGAACTTTTTTTGTAAACATTTTTTATTTTTTCTCTGAACACAACAATTTAAATAGATACACAATTCATATTAAAATATTCATAATGAAATTTATTAAATCTATTTTTAATAATCTATAATAAAAATAAAAAATGATAAGTTGTACAACAATTAAATACGCCACATATAGAGTAAAGCTATAAAAACTAATTTATTCAACAGAGTAGTCATGGAATTTTCTATCTAGTTTTATATCTCTAGAGGAGTAATTTAATCTTTTATCCATGACTTTAAAAGAGTTTAATACGATGCTATAAATAATTCAAAAATGATATTTTGATTAACAATGGTGAGATAATGAGTAGACAAAACAGATAAACACAACCAATAATATTGAAGGGTATATAGGCTACTTTTAATATAGCTTTGTTTTTTATCAGCAGCAGTAAAAAAGTTCGTGTTTTTTATAAAAATTGAAATTTATCCATTTTTTATCGTATATTTTATGTTATCTTGCTTATTAATTAAAAGATCATCGAGTATTAAACTGATAGGATGCATTTTTCTCAAGCAGCATTTTTAGAGAAATGTTGATTTAATCAGTGAAGACAAACAATGAGCAAAGTTATAATTTGAAAAGACAGTATATAATGTTTATGATCAATGATCTAAATTAGAGACATGAATTGGGGGAGTTTGATCTTTCTTACAGCACAGTAGCTCAAAAAAACAGTAGATGAAGTTTAAAATTCACCATCATCCATCATAAGATGAAAGCTTTCATCCCACGTTTGATTTCTTTTAAAACTATTTTCTTGTTCTGTCTGTAATATCTAAAGAATATCTTCAAGCACTCATAAGCACTCTTTTAGGTTATCATTTCCATGATCAAAGTAATGGTTATTGAGCTTCCATTCAGGATACTGTTTTGCAAAAGGAAATCATCATTTCAGGATATGGAGAGATTTATGTATTTAGTCACAATGTATCAAGCACCCTTCCTCTTATATCAGAAATTTAATTCTTAATCGTAATGATGTGATCACAACGCACCTTGCGAGACAATCTTTTTAATAAATTTTTAATAAATAAAGTAAAGATGAATTCTGGAAAAACTTTTTTAGACGTAAAGTGATACGAAGAAACAGTCAGAAAGAAAGGGGGGGATTACAAATGTTGATGACTATAAAAAAAGATATCCAAAAATTACCAAAAACCGATTTATGGATCATTTGTGCTATTTCACCTAATCAGCAAAGAGAATGGATCAGTAAATGGTATATAAAAAATAAACAAGCCTCTATAAGTTCTAATTATGTCAATGATCTTGCCGTCCTAGGATCATTTTACAGATCTAGACAAAATGATTGCTATGAAAGCAACAGCCCCACAAGCAGCTCCCCTCAAAAGATGACAATCTCATTTATGAGGCTTATGTTGTTTCTCATAATCACTTTAAAGTTGCATCATTTGCTCTCATTAATACGCTTTGAAGTCTCATATAGACTAAGGGACCTTTTTAATTTTGGGGTGGTTATGGAAAACAGCTTTCCACTGATCCCTGAATGGGGATATGAAACCGCTCCCTTTTCCCAGAAAAATATTCTGTTCAGTGGAAATTCTTATTGTACGATCTATGGAACAACACAATGAACAGATCACGCACCCTTGCTCTCACCTATGGATCCTATAATGCTGTCCGCATGCTGATCGGCGTTTACCATGCTATTTTTTTAATGTCCATGGGAGTGAGTCTGGCGCAATTAGCTCTGCTTCAGGTTGTCTTTTCCACCACTATTCTGCTGCTTGATTTTCCCTGCGCTGTTTTATCTGACAGATATCGGCGTAAATATTCCGTTATGGCTGGGGTCTTTATGACAGGAGTATTTTATCTTTTATGCCTTCAAGCTCCCAATATGACGGCACTTATTATTGCGCAAATTCTCTATGCAGCGGGCATTTGCATCATTGTCAGCGCCATTGACGGATGGATTTACCATTCTCTAGGCGATAAACAGGATCACTTTTCGCATTATGCTCATCTCTACCACCAGGTTAACTCTTTCGGAAGTATTTTCAGTGGGATTATAGGCATTGGAACGATCTATTACTCTGGACAATATTTTATGGGATATATCATCTCATGCCTCATGATGGGATTTATTTTTTTGATATTCCTTATTGTTCCTGAAGAAAAGAAAACAACAATTGAAACGTCCAAAACAAAAACAATCTTGCACAATGCCAAGGAAACGCTCTGGATATTTCAAAACACAGTAGGAGGAGCATGGTTTATTTTCCTCATGTGCCTTTTTAGCGCTGGTATTCAGATTATTTATCATTTCTGGCAACCGATAATACTTTCAGGGGGAAAAATTCATCACCTCAACGGTTCGCAAATGCTCGTCTTGATGTGCTGCCATATTGGAGCCTTTTCAGCACAATATTTTTCAAATTTACTGATGTCTAAGTATCATGTTCTTGATAAAAAATATAAGAATTCTATAAAATATTTTTCCTTCTTTTCTGCTCTGATGTGCATAGCGCTCTATTTTTTAGTTCATAGCCATCAAACCGCTGCATCAGTCATCGCCTTCTCTTTAATCCATGGATTTATTTGCACTGTACCGATCGGGGCAAAAAGCTTATTTTTCTCAGAACTTAACCAAAAACAAACGCAACATATTTCTGGTATTGTTGGTGCTGTCTCTTTTAGCGGAAGAGTATTTTCAATTACAGTATTAAGTATTATTTCTTTTCTTCCTGCAAAAGTTTCTCCATCTTACTACCTAATATTACCGACCATTACTTTTTTCATGTGTGGTTTGGTTGTCATGAGATGGATGAAACACTCTCAAAAGTCTCTATGAGAGGAAAACCATAACATTTCACCCACAATGTTTTCTTCTAAAAGAAATCGATACTTTTTTGAGAGCATTGCCACATCCAACTTTCAATATACAATGCAAATATAAAGCAACACATTGATTTATAATAATATACCAAACTTGAATATTGTAAGATTCTTTCTTTTCAAATCTATTTTTATGGTTGAAACAACCAAAATCATTTGCTTGCACATCAATAAGTGGAGAAAGCCGTATAAATAAAAACGATTTAGAAAAGAAAAATGCCTCTGATGAACTCTCATAGTCAAAATCTATCACAACTGGAAGGCAGATATATAATATACCTCTTTGCATCTTCATAAGTATACAAATGGTGTGGCTTTATAAGGCTTTATATGTCTCACAGAAACTTTTGTGTTTTATACCATTTGCGAGGTGGCGTCGCAAAATGGGCTTATACACATTGCAAAGATATCTCTTTAAAACAAGTGCATAAATTGGCAACACAAGTATATTTGTGTTTAGAACATGCTTTTTATATGAGAGGCATAATCCCAACGGGATAAACAAAAGCGCAAGATACGTAATCTTCATTATTTAAAAGACACGACCATAGAGATTCATGAAAGTTGTAAAACTGAATTAATAAGATGATGATAAAAATGGGAGCTTATTTCCACCTTTTCCGCTTTCATCTTTTTTTCAACATTAAAAGATCCTTCCGTTTTTAGAAATAACGCGCTAGCAAATATATACAATATTTTCTCCCCTATTTGATATATAAAAGTTGACATAACCGATAAAGCAGTAAAGCATCTTAAATATTGATCTCAAATATGCCGTTGTATAAGGAATAGGTGTTGATTGACATGCAAAAGCAAAAGCTTAGCAAAACAACGTCATAAAATAATAAATATGCCACCAAACGATTGAAACGACATAGGGAGGTCAAAAACACTTTGTAGAACCAAATCCGTAACATATCTAGCTTTACGGCCGCTTATTCTTACAAACGTTCATGCTGCTCCCTATATCCATAAAAATAAATAAGCAATCCTTAGCTAAAAAATATGCAACGTCAATGTAATGCGACAACAGAGCTTCGCTTTCCTTTATCAACAAAAGCATGAGAAATTTTGAAACAAACTCATCTTTCTCGTGATAATTTTTTTCACAACTGATCATATTTTCTTTAATATAAATTAGCATAGCGATTTACATAAAACGTATTGCGCTTAAAATATCCCCCATTGGTTTTGCTTTAGTTTACGCCATTAGAAAAAAAGTTTTTGTAACTTGTTTCATGAAACATAAAATAAAAAATCAACACAGGAATTAAGAAAATGAGCAACCACACGTGCAGCTAACGCAGGTATTACAATTTCGCACATAAATTTAGATGGAAGGAGGATAAAATAACACCACTCTATACCAAAACAGCCGATAGAAAATGTTTAGCAAGAAAAGCAATCAAAAAACTTCACAAAATTGAGATTGGTAGAAAAGCAAATGGGCACAAATTACTGAAAACAAAATTTCTACACACAATCGACTGCTTTTATAATAATAGATGGCGGAGAGGAAGAGATTCGAACTCTCGAGAGCCTTTTGAGCCCTACTCCCTTAGCAGGGGAGCGCCTTCGACCACTCGGCCACCTCTCCAACAGAGAGGCATAAATGGTATCAACAGAAAGTTCAAGACTTTTTCGATTTTTTTCCCAAATATCTGAAAATTTTTCTCCTATTGATCCCATAGGACCAAAAGTTAATAAAACAAAAATTGTGTCTTTTTTACCACATTATCTCGAATAGTATATGTATACATTACAAAAAGGTAATTTCATATTTGAAACTCTAAAAAGATTAGTATAGCTAAGATAATAAGTGCTGCGTATTTTGCTTATGTCTTTGTCCTTAATGCGTTAGGCAAATGGTACTCTTTAGAAGAAATTTAACCGGACCGCGGAGATCCTATATGAATATTAAATCCCTCTTTTTAAGCTCTACAGCAGCTTTTTTAGCAATTTCTGGAGCACATGCTGCTTCAACAGTTATCGCCGAACCCGAACCTGTAGAATATGTTCGCGTTTGTGATGCCTACGGAAAAGGATATTTTTATATCCCTGGAACAGAAACCTGCATGCGTTTATCAGGAAATGTTCGTACTGATTTTATAGGCGGTGATAATATCGATGCAACAACCGAAACTGAACTAAGAGACAAAAGAAAAACCTATGGCGCAGCATCACGGCTCACCCTTGTTTTTCAAGCAGCTTCTGAAACAGAAATGGGAACACTTCGTTCATATGCAAGAATTTATTCAAACTGGGGTGATGGTAGAGACAACGCTGCTGCAAAGCTTGCCGCGGCTTACATTGAACTGGGTGGTTTTCGCGTAGGTCTTGATGACACAATTTTCAACAGCTGGACTGGTGATTATGGAAATGTTCTCAATGATGACAGCATAGCGCCCGCCGGCACAACACGCACCAATTTTATTTCCTACACCTTTAGTGGTGATTCCGGCTTTTCTGCTATTATCGGCGCTGAATTAGGCAATAATGCAGATTCTCTTCCAGGAATAACAGGATACTACATTGATAAAGATGATAAGCTTGTTTCTATCACTGAGGGTACTCTTCCAAGTAAAGCAATTAAAAATTACACCCCGAATGTGGTTTTGGGTATAAAGTTCATGCAAAAATGGGGTGGTTTTTCAGCAGTTGCAGCATATGATGCTTACTACAAAAAGTGGGCTGGAAAAGTACGTGCAGATTTCAATGTCAACGATCGTTTCAATCTATGGGTAATGGCTGGCTATAAAAATGGCCTTGATTACTACACAGTAAATGGAAATGATGAATTATCACGAAAAAGCACAACGATTTATGCAAACTGGGGTGGTAAATGGGCAGCTTGGGCGGGTGCCACTTACAAGCTTACGCCAAAAGCAAATTTGAATGCACAAGTTTCTTATAGTGCTGTAAAAACCTTTGCAACTTCTGTAAATATTGCATACACGCTGGTTCCAGGATTTGTGATTACACCTGAATTGACCTATGTTAATTGGAATGATGATCGCATTGTGAAGGATCAAAATAATAATGAAAAACATTTATTCAATAAGAAAAGTGCTTTTCAAGGTATGATCCGTTTACAGCGTTCATTCTAATCCTATTTAAGCTACAGCTTTTAAAAACTGGCAACATGGTTTGCCAGTTTTTATTTTTGGAATCAAATATCATGAATATCTTTTCCTGATACGTATTGTCTTGTCTCTCGGAAAAAAACGACTTAGTTTCACAAAACTACTCTCAGAAGATTAACCCTGATATGCTTGATAAGAGCACTTTACACGGGCGTTTATACATCACTTCAAACATAATCTCTTCCTTGCCCTTTAAAGCATGAGCAAACCCTTTTGCTTTATGACCAAATTGGTCTTTCTTAGCAATTTACTTCTAACCTTTGTTAATTTAGGTCATGAACTTCTCTGGTCAATTCTGTACTGAACAGATAAAATATTGAAAAAAACAAGACATCATTGTGTTTTTGATATGCCTGAATGTGTCTTCTATCAACACTCTAAAACACAATGTTTTATAACACGGCTTCATTAAAAAACTTAATCATCAAGAAACATGCTGTCAAAACGATGCAAATATTCCCTAAAGCAATAAAAGAGAAAAGCGATATATCTTCAAAAAATGAATTGACCTCTTCCCCTTCTAAAGAATAGAGCCTCCTATCAGGAGCAATCTGTAAATACCCCTATTTTTCCTGAACCTACATCACATTGATTTATAATCATAATTTATTATTTTTCATGTTTCAATCAACCAAAACCTTTCACTTGTACAACAAGCGGAGAGAGCCGTGTGAATAAAAATGAGTAAAGAAAACCCTTTTATGAATCGTTTTAAACTCCAAGGGCTATAGTAACATTGAGATCTGACAAAATGTACGATAGTGCTAGGCACTTTTATTAAGCATAAAAATGAGGATACACTTCATAGAGGATTTTAGATTATATTCTCTATAAACGTCGCTGTAAAATATGTGTTGTAATACGCATTAAAAGACATTGCTTTAAAACAAGCATGGAAATATACAACACAAGTCCATTTTATTTGAAGCGTTTTATCCTGCGTAAGGAGCATGCCATCATATACGCAACATCTTGACTTTACGCGTTTTTAAAGGACGAAAAATATAAGACAAAGAAACAGTAAATTTAATCTCTGCAAATCATAGAGCTTTCAGAGTTATGTTTCCATAAAACGCCTTATACCGTACAGGGGATTTTTTACACGATTAATGCCTTTTTTACATAAAGCCAATTGGCAAAAAGCAGCCTCTCTTGATAATAAAAAGGCTTACACGTAATCATAAGCCATATTTTCAATTAAAACGCATTGAATTCACGGAAAATACTTATCAACCAATGCATAAAGAATTGCTGCTGTTTCAACATCTAGAATCCCATCATAATTTTCTTGACGAAAATGAAGTTGAAATGCTCGGATCAAATCTTTGTATCCTGTTTGGGGACACGCAGCAGAAATGTCATATCCATAACATTTTAGCTTCGCCAAAACATCTTCTTTGGGTGGAAAATTCTTAGAGAATTGCTCTTGATAATGACTTTTTAGTTCATCATCATACCATGCTCCTATACCTGCCTTATAAAGTTCTTTCCATGGAAAAGCTGCTCCTGGATCACTTTTTCTTCCAATGGCAATATCACTATGTCCCACCACATCAGTTGGCATAATATCGGGATACCGTTGAAGAATATTTAAGGCAAGTTCCTTAACGGCATCAATTTGTATTGGATTATAAGGAGGAAATATCCCTCCCTCATCATGATAAGCCATAAAATCAACTGTCTCTTCTGGAGACTCAGAATGACCCGTGGCTAAATTAACGATTTCAATCCCGATAGATGCATCATTGAGATGACTATGCCCAGCCCATGAACTCACACCCGCATGCCATGCACGCTCATTTTCATCGACCAGATTAAAAATACGCATGTCCTTAAAGCCTGCCTCACGATATGTCTGCTCTGAAGGATCAGGAACAAGATAGTGTGCACTAACCTTTTCTCCTGTAAGCGCCATAATCGAGGCTTTAAAATCAAGAGACGTATAATGCATAACGAGAAAACGAACGCGACGATTAAAACTCTTGACAGAACGATAACTGTTGTAATCAATCTGATACATAAAAGCCCTTTCTTTGTTGCTTAAAAAGACCACTGCGCATCACAACAGATAGGACACGAACTGTTAAAAAATTTCGCAATGAACTTCCCATCTAGATACTAAGAATTACGCCTAAAATTTGTTCATCAAAAACATTGACACTCTTATCAACAATTAAGACACATTTTTATTTCTCTCCCACACACGCGTAAAATGTTTTTAACCACATTCACAAACACACCGCATTAAATCTTTTCCCCAAACAAATTCCTACAAATTACCAATCGAAAAGAAAACAAAAGCGTAAAATGATCACTCATTAAATCTTCACGTCTTACAGAAAAAATAGTTCTTCCTGTTATCACATTGAAAAATATCGCCCCTCGGAAGCGAATACCCAATGATCATGCAATCACACAAAAACTTAAAGGAAAAATTTTATGAGCTCTTTACAGCAATTTATTATCAGATAACGGAACGGCACATGTTCACAATAAAACTCTTCACGGACATATTGTTCAATAAAATTTGCAAAGCTTTCCTGTAAATGACACGACTTCTTGTCTTTTCACACCATCGCTGTTTGATTTTCAGAAGAATCTTAATTATTTACAATGCTTGAGGCACATGACGTCTCTGGAGACCTTGTCATAGGCTCCATTGAAGATAACATGTTGATTTATAATCATAATTAATCATTATAAATATTGAATATAGCGAACCTAATATCGTAAAGTTTTTCTTAATCTTGAATCAAGTCAAAGTCATTTAATGACACATTAAAAGAAAAAATACCCTATAGATAAAAACCACTTAAGAAAATGATCAAAATACTTCTTATAATAGAACGTTCAATAATTTGAGAAATATTGTTACATCTCCATAGAGTTTCATTTTCTTTTCTCAGTTTGCAAAACTCTTTTTAAGACAGCCCAAGCGGCATATTCTTGCAAGACGACACCTAAAAGCGGTCGCGTATAGGGAAAAGTTACACGATCATCACCATAACCTTTCATCCGTATAGTCATGGTAGCATGTCCAAGGCTTTCTTCTTGATTTTCTAATGTCTCCAAAGAAGGTTCTAGGCTCACTTCAACCTCAAGCAGTGGAATATCTTGTTTACCTTTTTCTATGGGCTGAAAATATTCTAAAAGCCGCGGATCATTGGCAGACCAATGAACCTCAACGTGCATTGCTAATTGTTTACAAGCAGTAGTAACTTCTGCACCAACCAAATAGGGGTGAAAATGACTTTCAAATTCTTCCACGAACTGTTGTTCCAAGGGCGCTTCTGATTGAGCAACCAGTTGCACCAAAACATAAGGGCTTTTCCATAAAAAATGCCGTTCAAAGGGTTCATTTTCAAAATGATCATCCACCCACTGTGCAATGCTACTTTCATCAATTCCAATCAAAGTCCATGCATACCCCGCACGCGATACAGAAGAATATTTCTTCTCATTGTGTTCTAAATAATTCTCTAAAAGCGCAAGAGCCTGTGATGGTGGACCAGGCAAAACAACAAGCGTACTTCCATCGCAAGAGAGATAAAAGCCTGGTGCTGTGCCTGTAGGATTATCAAGCACGGTTGCTGTCTCAGGAAACAATGCTTGACGTGCATTACTCTTATCCACCAAAATCCCTAATCGTTGTAATTGACCTTGTATTGTTTGCCAAACATCTTCATGATGTAGTAAAGGCTGCTTTACAGCTTGAGAAACCGCATCACGTGTTATGTCATCTGATGTTGGTCCCAATCCCCCACTGATAATGATAAGATC
This sequence comes from Bartonella sp. TT29SHDZB, assembly GCF_042193395.1. NCBI lineage: Bacteria > Pseudomonadati > Pseudomonadota > Alphaproteobacteria > Hyphomicrobiales > Bartonellaceae > Bartonella > Bartonella sp. TT29SHDZB. Next base: position 5,762 of record NZ_JBHILQ010000013.1, on the reverse strand, counting down.
TTCTTGTCCAAGACAAGCAACAACAGTCTCACTGATTTGCTGTAATTGATCAGCACAAACAAAATGACGTGTGACTTGAATATTTCTCTTGTTTAAGCTTTGACTTAAATCTTGTAAATTCGTATTCAAATATTGTCCTGAAAGGAGTTCATCACCAACAGTGATAATCGCCGCACGACAAACAAAGACAGGCTTCACAAGAGAATTGCGAACAGCTTCAGCCATTTGACGGGTAGAGGCGACACCTCCAAGATCATAGGTAACGGTTTTTCCAGCACGAATAACCTGATCAACACTCTCAGATAATTGTTTTGCTGCATCTTTAAAACCTAAATGCTCTAAGAGTAAAGCCGTGGTATAAAGCATCGCAGAAGGATTGGCTTTATTTTGTCCAGCAATACGTGGTGCGCTTCCATGAACAGGTTCAAAACAAGCAATCTCGCTCCCCACATTTGCATGAGGAGCAAGCCCCAATCCCCCCATTATCCCAGAGCCAAGATCAGAGAGAATATTGCCAAACATATTTTCAGCAACAATCACACCAAACCGCTCTGGCTTGGTTGCAATCCACAAAGCAACCGCATCAACATTATGAATATCTGCTTCAATTTCCGGATAGTTTTGCGCAATTTTCTCAAAAATTTCCTGAGCAAACTGACTACTTTCCGGCATAACATTGGGCTTATCAGCAAAAGTAACGCGCTTAAAGCCATATTTCCTCGCATAAGAAAAAGCATATTCAAATAACCGCTCTAAACCAAAGCGTGTCTGCAAACGGACTGTCCACGCAGCTTCCTCAAGCCCATATTTTGTCAAATTTGGATGTTTTAGCCAAACGGCTGTTTCAGGAGAAATACCCCGAAAATCCAATCCAGCATAAAAGCCTTCACTATTTTCTCTGATAACACAAAAATGAAAAGGTTTTCTCGGACCAGAGATGTATCTTACAGGACGTATATTTGCAAACAAACCTAACTTTTGGCGAAGTTGAAGTGCGGGAGCAACATAGGCAAGGTTTTTCTCTTTTAAATGCGGAGCAAGTTCTTTTAAAGCCGCCTCTTTTCCTTTACGGGTCACAGCACCAAGTAAAATAGCATCACTCTGAGTAATTTTTTGCCAAGTCGCTTGAGGGATAGGATCTTCTTCCCGTTTCCAACATTCAACACCAATATCACCATAAGTTAATTCAATCGGCAATTGGAATTGCTCTAAAACCATCAGCGCAGCATCACAAACCTCTGGTCCTATCCCATCACCAGGTAATACAAGAACTTTCTTTTTCATAGTCCCTCCATCCACTCATCAATGACTGCATCCGTCATAGTAGGATTATCCTCCCACAAACGCGTACCAGCACTAGAGATAATCTTATATTCATGATTCAGATTATGACTTTTCGTCTGATTATTTACCGTTGCAAGTTGCGACTTTTCTCCCACTAAAGCTAAAAACTTCCCCTTATACTTAACTATCTCATCTCTAGCATCCATCATCAATAAGAGTTTAAACCCTCTTGTCATGCGTTCAATTGCCAAGCTTTTTTGTTTATCGGGAATCTCCAATAAAACTCTTTTTTTCATAATGCCAGAAGGATGCATAAAACCATTGAGTATTTCCAAAGCCCCCGATAAATCATTATTTTCTAAGGAGGCAAGAATATCTCCAAGGCGCCGTTGCAAAACCTTATCTGGATAGCCAGGTGCATTCACAGCAAGCACAGCTTGAACATTGGGAAGCTGGGCTGCCAATATTTGTACCAATGTTCCAGCCATAGAAAATCCCACAAGCACTGCGGGCTCTTTAAAATAGCTTTTAAGTTTTTCTGCCATAAAAGATAAAATGTCTACAGCAGAATAATTGAGAACATGAGAACTCTTAGGAAAAAGAGAAAGCGTATCCAGCAGAGTGACAGGGAATCCTTTTGTTGAACATAGCTTTGTCAATGGAGAACAAAAAACACCACCATCCCAAATTGGCATTACAGGAGAAAGAATAATAATAGGAAGGCTCATTGATCAATTCCTCCCCTTATTTTTAAACATGCATTAGAGCCAGAACTTTTCCTACCCAATATAATGAAAATATGTTGAAATTCTATGCTCATATTCTCCCCTCATAATAATCGATTTGTTAAACTCAAACTAAGCTTGCAACAAATTTTAAACCCACTCAATCCAGCAACTTAATAAAAAAAATTCATCTAATGTACAGGTGCCCCATTTGTGTAAAACATCAAAAGCATTTCCGCATAATGCTTTCTTTTTATCATTTCACTCAGCTTATTTCTGAAGTCATAAAATGACGCGCTTTTTGAATATAAATGATAAAACCAATCATACAACACACAGCTAACAAAGTTGCCATAGCCCGTGGGCTATGACCAGAGATTTTTCCGATAACCGCTGCACTGAGTGCCGCACTTCCTAATTGCAAAGATCCCATAACACCAGAAGCCGCTCCAGCAGCTTTCGGATGCGATGAAATAGCCAACGCTGTTCCTAACGGCAATAAAAAACCATTGCCAAAAGTAAGAACAGCAATAGCCATAAAACTTGTCACAAGGGGCCATGGGCTTAGATACATTTGCAAAGCAAACAGCACACCACCTATCACAAAAATAATGTACCCTCTGCCCACAGTTTTTTCCATAGACTCACGTTCAAAAAACCATCGCGCCAAAAGATTTCCCAAAATATAGGGAAACGAAACACCAATATAGCTATAACTAATGTGTATCGGTGATAACCCCAAAGTCGTGAGTAAAAAAGGCGACTCCACAATATAAGCAAAATAGGCAGCGTAAGAAAAACACGGAATAAGTGCATAAAAAATAAATTGTTTATTTCTGAAAACACCTAAATATGCCTTCATCAATCCTACCGGAGAAAAATGCTGCCGTTTTTGAGGGGGTAGAGTTTCGCTTAGCACAAAACAACATAGCAAAATGGTCAAAAATATAAAAAAGCTTAAAAAGATAAAAGTTGCCTGCCAATGAAAAGCCTGTATCAAAAGTCCACCAATGAAAGGTGCAAGTGCTGGTGACATTCCAATAAAAGGGAAAACAATCAAATAAAGTTTTCCAGCCGCTTTTTTATCCAACAAATCATTGATAATTGCACGACTTAAGACAAGTCCCGCACAAGCACCAAGACCTTGCAAAAAACGTAACACAAGAAAAGCGTGAATATGAACCGTATAAATCACACCAAGTGTCGTAAATAACCACAAGAATAAGCCCAATAGAAGTGTTTTTTTACGCCCAAAATTATCACTCAGCGGCCCATAAATGAGCTGTCCAAGTGCCAATGCCAACAAAAAAACCGCCACTGCACTTTGAATTTGAGATTGTGTCACTTGATAATATTGACGCATATCGCCCAGTGCTGGTAAAAAAATATCGGTAGAAATCAAACCTCCTGTTGATAAACATACGATAAGTATAATGAATGGTAATGTATATTTATGTTTCATCAGGAAAGTCACATTTCTTAAATTTAAAAATATTTAAATTTTACGTTTATAGAAAAATAATAATTTATATTTATAAATATAAAGCTATTTTAACTTTATCCACAGGGAATAAAATAATCAATTTTCTTTATTCTTTTACTTTATTCGAGAATAATTCATCTTGTTGATACATAAATCCAGTGTATGATCCGCACGCACACACTCAACACGTAAATAAACACTTAGTGCTTCACTTTATAATTAATTTTAAAGCATAGCAAATCGCAATTTTAAAACTATACGCAAAAGAAGCTAAAAGATCAAACCTCTCCTTCAGAGATATATTTCCCAATCCGAAATAGCGCATTTTGTTGTATTCATGTTGCCCTATCTTCATCAGCTTTTTTCATTGATATCATCAACAAAAACGCTCCCAAACTCTATCCCTCTCCATGATAACAACATCACTTTCCCGACAACATCTTTTATCAGAAGTGGTTTACAACGCTCAAAGAAAAAAGAAGCCACAAACTCCCTTTCCTCAAAACTCCCCACGCAAATATTATTGTAACAATACAGCATATAATAATGGCTCATGGAGAAGACTTTATCAATACAAATAATTGAGCAAATAAACTTAATAGCCCACTAATATCATCCACTAATATCATAAAGCAAATTGCGCTTCTATCTCCCCTTAAAATCTAAATTCATCTTGTCCATTTTGTTAGAATTTCATTCTACATAACCATCACAAAGTTTATTGCCTAAGCTATTGACAAACATGATATAATAAAAATTTGACGAATCATTCTGCATCTAATGTAGAAAGCAAGGAGAAGCTATTAATGAATATAACAGAACGAGCCACGTACCAATTACTTGGACCTATTAAAGTGGAAGGAAAGACATACACAGAAATCACCTTACGCCGCCCGAAATTTAAAGACTTAAAAGCAATACAGAGCAAAGAAGGTGACGAGCAATCAATTGAAATGATCGCATGTCTTTCAGGGTGGTCCTATAATGCCATCAGTAAACTTGGTGTTCGTGATTTTTTAAACATTAAAGACATTTACGGGACTTTAATAAAAGAATGACTAAAAGAGTTTGATAAAATGCTAAACAAAGTAAATGCAGCCATAAAAAGCATAATGGATGAATGTATTTTAATCGACAGTAAACCCGAAAAATGCACAAGTAACCTTTACACACATACATTTGAAACAGAACCCATGACAACTGCAAATGCAAAAGTGAAAACCTGTAGCACCTATGAACCGATTACAGTTCATAATCCATAATCCCTACGTCATAAAGGTGGAACACATGACCTTTACAAAATGCACTTTCTTAGTACAAGATGGTTCATCGAACCAAATTTATCTCTCAAATCAAAGTGCTCTTACATCGTATAAAAAAACTGCGTGCGAAACTAAAAAACAACCTTTGGAGAGAATCTCGAAACTTTTGGACATTGTCTCAAAACTTTTCAACTTTCCTCTCTGGTTTTGGGAGTTTTTACTCAAAGAACTTAGAAAATTTTTCTAGCATTGTTCTGATATAGAGCTAAAAGAGAAGGAAAAACAGCTTAGAACACTAATGTTTCTTCCTTCTCTTTTATCTCTCATAGCTTTTTGAATTGAATACTTTTGATATTTATTTTGAATAATTGAAGCATTCTTTTAATTATAAGTACAATATAAAAAACTAAAATTTTAGAAGACGCGCTGTTTTTACAAAAAAATGAATAATAAAATAAAGACTCCAGAATTTTACTTTTTACCTTCAAACATAATCAATGATGGAAAAGCGTTTACAAAGTTTTCCTCAAGCAGTATCTGGGACATTACTTGAAAGAAAAGCATTAAGAGAGCTTACTTTTAAGCTAAGGGGGAAAGATTAAACTTCACAACGACATTCAATCTTTTAAACATTGCAGTACAGAACGGGAAAAGAGAGCCATACCCCCATAGACCGTTTATCCCCCCCATCAACTAAAATTCTCGATAAACTGGTATTATCAGTTCTAGACTGGAGTCATATAAGAAGAATTTTAAGTAATGATCACCGTCTTGTTTTCGATGTTTTCTGTCCTTTTTGGCGCATATCTATTCACTTTTGGAACATAATTTACAAAAAGGCATTGTATCTCCAGCATATTCAAGGAGATAAAACATGGAAACTCGCATTCCTGAAAACACACCATTCGAGACGAATTTTCTAGGAGAAACGTCTCTAGAAGAAAAATATTCACTCTTTCACACACCCATTTCATGGTCCGCAATCTTTGCGGGACTGGTGACAGCTCT
>NZ_JBHILQ010000109.1:0-969 GCF_042193395.1 Bartonella sp. TT29SHDZB | reverse complement strand
TATATTTTATTACTTCGATACCGTACACTTGCGGTACACCAAGCGTGTCAAGAAAGAAGAGGAGAAAACTTGGAGGAATCACTAGTGGAGAAGTGGGGTACCCGGACAATGATCCCCCTAGGATTGTGTTTCAATGTGCAAGACTAATATTACGCTCTAGTATTGAGGCCTATTGAGTCGAGGAAATCCTTAATTACACGGTCCCTTACATAGGTTGACCATGTTCAATCTCACTCAATACCCGGTTCTAGACTTCTCCTGCAACTCCTAACTCTTGATGACCTGTCACCTAACCCCCAGAGGAGTACATCATCCAAATACCTAGCACCGTGTGAGATTGTATAAAGTTCTAGGGATTCCTAGTGAAAAACCCAATCCCAATCTATAGTTCTAACCCTTTGGTCCAGGCGAAAGAACCCTAATCTAAGTTAAGCCCCAGTCCTAGGATTCACTCAACCCTTTGCAAGGAAGTGTATCTTCTAGTACTTCACTCTACTTCGATCGCAATAAATACTTGGGATATGGAGGTAGGGAGATTCACACCGGAAGGGAAAGGGGACGTTCCGCTACCTCACGACTCACCCTCTCAACCCTCTCCAATCTTGAGTAGTCTAACCCTAAGAGGTTGTCACACCCTCTAAAGGTAACCTAATAGACTTTCAACCCTAGTGTCACGTCTAAGGAAAAATCAATCATGCAAATAAAAATCAAGATTGGAACTCAATATATATATAATCAAAGCCTCAAATTTATTAATTAATGCATAATAAAAGTCAATGAAACACAAATTCCTAAGGTTCACATGTCCAAATACCCACTAGGGGTTTAGCTCCTCATGGAGCTATACAATGCCATGGAAAGATTAAAGAAATTAACACAAAGCATCATAAAAACCCCCTTCGTATGCGTGGTGACGATCCTCCAAAGCCTCCAAAAGCCTCTCTGAAACCCTAGCCGCAGCCCCCTCGG
>NZ_JBHILQ010000108.1:812-969 GCF_042193395.1 Bartonella sp. TT29SHDZB | reverse complement strand
TTTGCCGGTGTAGGAACATCTTTCACGGATTTACATAAAGAGATTACCAATGAGATTAGCACTGCTCAGGCTGACGCGTTGTTGTGGGATAAGTCCAAAGATGCCTTTGTAGCGATGCATGGTGAAGAGAATGCAAGCAGCAAGATAACATCGCTTA
>NZ_JBHILQ010000108.1:0-712 GCF_042193395.1 Bartonella sp. TT29SHDZB | reverse complement strand
CCAATGGGTCTATAACTAAAGACTCAAGTGATGCTGTAGCGGGCAATCAGCTATATGCTCTAGGGAGCGGTGTTGCGAAGTCTTTAGGTGGTAAAGCTAAGTATGAGAATGGAACTTGGAGTGCGCCTACATTCACGGTTAAGAGCGTGAAAGAAGATGGCAAAACAGAAGATAAAGAGTATCATGATGTGGCAACAGCGTTTGCTGGTGTAGGAACTTCTTTCGCGAATGTGAATAATTCTATCACGAATATTAAGGATGAAATTAGCAAAGATATTGCTGAAGCAAAGAGTGATTCCTTGAATTGGAGCGACACTGCACATGCTTTTGTAGCGACGCATGGTGAAGAGAATGCAAGCGGCAAGATAACATCGCTTACCAATGGGTCTATAACTAAAGACTCAAGTGATGCTGTAGCGGGCAATCAGCTATATGCTCTAGGGAGCGGTGTTGCGCAGTCTTTAGGTGGTAAAGCTAAGTATGAAGGAGGCACATGGACAGCTCCGACTTACGAAATCTCTAATATTTCTGCAGATGGTGATGTGGAAAAGACGAGCTTCAATGATGTTGGCAGCGCCTTTGTGGGTCTTGATACGAGTGTCAAGAATGTGAACACTCATCTGTCTAATGAGGTCAAAAAGTTTGAGGATAAACTAAGTAATATTACTCAAGCGGTTAATGGTGATGCTTTATTATGGAGCGACGCTGCACA
>NZ_JBHILQ010000107.1:0-979 GCF_042193395.1 Bartonella sp. TT29SHDZB | reverse complement strand
CTTGTAATTTTGATTGCAAACCTTTTATCGGCTTGTGCATTAGCACCAAAGCTAAAACAGCCAAATGATAGGAACCGGCTGCCTATTAATAAAACAATCCCTGCCGAAATCAAGCGAGGAGACAGATGAAAAAGCGATTTATTATAAAAGGAATGATTACCTTTTTGGGAATGCTGAATTTGGCGCATGCAGTGAATCTTGATAAAGGTTATGTGGATAGTATTAAACTGGTACCTGCTCCAAAGACACAAACTCCATCGAAACCACATACTACACAGAATTTACCTGCTCCAACGCCATCACCTGCTCCACAGAATTCACCTGCTCCACCAGCAGAATATCTGGGGATTATTGAGCTCTTAAAAAAACAGCTTGAGTTAAAAAAAGAACAACTTTCGCAAACAGAAACAACCTATCAAGCTATAACAAATAATCAGAAAACTGGACCTAAAACAGTAGACTTTTCTAGTTTTTTTCTCAAAGAGCCAGAATCGCTCTATAAGAGTGATAAACTTTCAAGGCAATCATATCAAAAGGTATTAGAGGAAGAAAACAAAATTTCTGGGTCTTTTGATGAAGTAGGTAACTCTATTTTTGCCCGTTTAGAATTTATATCGGCTCTAGATAAAGCTATAACTTTAAAAACTTTTGAAAACGTAGAAAGTCGTTTTAAATACCTTAAAGCGCTATTCGATGAACTTCAAACAAAAGAAAACCTGAAAGAAATTGCAGATCTTCAAGCACATATCGATGGTTCATTAGCCATGATCCAAAATGAATCTATAAAGATGCAAATGGTAGCGCATCTACGTAATGCCGAGCGATCACTTATCAAAAGGAAAAGACGCGAACTTGATATGAAAATTTTTGACAATGAAAAAAAAGGGATGCCTACCATACAATGAAAACAAAAGCTAATGTAGAAGGTTCAGTACTATCTGAACAATTCAGAGAGGCACAAAGATTTTATCAAAGCCAA
>NZ_JBHILQ010000106.1:0-993 GCF_042193395.1 Bartonella sp. TT29SHDZB | reverse complement strand
AACTTGCTTATAAAGCTTATGACTGTGTCCCAATTTTTGTAGAGCAGATATCCGGCAGCAACAAGAGCTGCAATGCCGCCAAGTATCCAGCCAATAGGTGTGGTCATAATAGCAACACCAAGCGATATAAAAGCCGTACCAACAGCGGTTATTGCTGGAATGAGTGAAGCTACAAGAGATAGTGCAAGACCCGCAACTGCAGAAGCTGCCGGTACCATTGCCGCAATGAATGCTCCGGTAAGAACTGCTCCAACCGCGGCTAAAGATGCAGCTACCCAGCCATTGAGTTCATCCCAATATTTATAGAGTAAAACAAGAGCTGCGATGCCGCCAATTAGCCATCCTATGGGCGTTGTCATTATAGTATAGCCAAGTGTGACAAACGCTGCTCCCGCTGCGGCTAATGCGGCAATGAGTGGACCAAAAATGAAGGAACCAAGTGCTACAAGTCCTACCTTAAAGAGGGTTATTTCACCAATCAGAGGTTCTAGCCATTGGAACCAGCCTTTAATCCTCTCTGTGAGATCACTGATGCTTTTTCTTAAATCAGAGGTAGGATTAAGCAAATCATTAAGGACTTTTTTTAAGGTTTTTGCCCAGCTCGCAACGGTTGTTTGGATGAGGTCGCGGTTTTCATCAATCAACTTTGAAAAACCGTCAATCATATCATTAATCACGGGCATGAAACGCGCGCCAATAAAGCTCGCGATACCGCCTATTTTTTTCTTAAAAGCACCAAGCTTGTCACTTAAATCTGCTGCATAGCGTGCAACATCGGCACCTATGAGCCATTTTCCTTTTCTCGCCTTTGCAAACAGCTCTTTAATGGGTGCCATGCCTTGTGCAAGCATGGTCGCCATTTCTTTACCATCACCACCAAACAACAGAGCAGCAATATGCTGTCTTTGTGCTTGGTTTTTCATCTTACTCATCTTGTCGGTAATTTCTTCTAACAAGACAGAAGTGGATTTGAGTTTTCCAGAAGTGTTTTTG
>NZ_JBHILQ010000105.1:0-1008 GCF_042193395.1 Bartonella sp. TT29SHDZB | reverse complement strand
TTTGATTTGGTTGAAGAGTTTCAAACACTCTCAAAACAATACGACAAGCCCATTTGGGCACATGCCAATGAGTTTGCCTGTTCTGCAGCTTATGCCATTGCTTGTGCGGCTTCTCAAATATGGGTAGCTCGCACAGGGGTTGTGGGCTCGATTGGGGTTGTTTGTGCCCATCTTGACCAATCCCGTGCAGATGAAAAACACGGGCATAAATGGACCTTTGTCTTTGAAGGTGATCACAAAACCCATGGCAACCCTCACGAACCCTTGAGCGATACAGCACAGATAAAAATGCAAGCCGATTGCGCCCTGCTCTACGAGATGTTTGTCGATTTGGTGGCGCAAAACAGACGCTTAAATGCTGCTGCAATTCGTGACACAAAAGCAGAAACTTTTATAGGCACCCAAGCGATCACGCTTGGATTAGCAGATGTGCAAGGCACTCTTGCGCAAGCTTTGGAAGCCTTAACGGATTCCATATCACAAAACCCAACATCAACAGAAAAAGAAGGACAAAACACATGGCACGCACACAATACCGCGCTGAAGAAGATGATGACGAAAAGATTGTCGACATCATCAATGACGAGGAAGAGGACGAAGACGATAGCGACATCGACAAAAACGCCGAAGACTTCGACGATGAAGAAGACGAAGAGGACGAAGACAATGAGGACAATGAAAACAAGCGCGAAGATATGAAAGCCGTGCTTGAAAAAGAAAGAAAGCGCGCAAAAGCACTAACAACCCTTGAAAGGCAAGCAAAGCACTTAGGCGTTTCTTTTGACGCAGCAAAAGCTATTCAAAACGGTATGAGTCTCGAGAAAGCACGCCAGTGTGTGTTGACGGCTGCTAGCTCTCAAAGCGCGTCTTTAAAAGTCTCGCCTTATACCCCTCATAGTGATGGGACGAGCAAGGCAAAGATTCATACAAAATGGGAAGCAGCTTGGAGGGCAGTGAAATGACGAATATTATTTATGACGACGTACGCAATGGCGCTTATCTTGGACC
>NZ_JBHILQ010000104.1:0-1022 GCF_042193395.1 Bartonella sp. TT29SHDZB | reverse complement strand
GCGCATCAAAAGTGTTAAGCACAAACTTGATAAAACGGGTGGTTACACCACAAAAATAGAGTGCGAACTTTTTGATGCATCACAAGAAGATGCGGCTGGAAGCGTTGCAAACACAACACCAGACAAGGATGATACCCTTGATCCAAACGCCCCACCAAACGCATGCGACGAAGGCGAAGGCGTCATCCATATGGACGAAGAGGATACATGATAGGTTATAAACCAGATGTAGAGCCCCTCATTTAAAAGATTGCTTAAATACCTCCCTTCCCCATCTTTAAAGGTGGGGAGGTAGTCAAGATGCTTCTTCTAAAGCTGCTTGTTCCTTACAATTATTTTGGATAGGCGTTAAGCTAATCTGCAAATTTAAAGCACTCAAAACACTGAGAAAAGTAGAAAGCCGTGGGTCGCCTTTATCACTTAAAGAACGATAAAGAGACTCTCTTGATAGCCCTGTATTTTGGGCGATTTTACTCATTCCTTGGTTTTTCGCTATTATACCAAGAGCATGGGCAAGATACTTACTATCTTTGCTTTCAAGAGCATCTTCTAAAAGAATCCTTTGTGTCTCAGGTGTCTTGAAATATTCACTTGTGTCAAATTTAGTAATTTCCATGTTTCATTTCCTTTACTAATTGAAGAGCTTTTTCGATATCTTTTTGTTGTGTAGATTTATCACCCGCATTTAATAACAAAATGATTTGTTTACCTTGTTTTACAAAATAGATTCTATAGCCAGGACCATGATGTATTTTTAACTCTCCAATTCCACGGAAAAATTTTACATTTCCAAGAAATCCCGTTTCTATTCTTGCTATCCGTTTAACAATATGCGCTTGCGCAATCTCATCTTTTAAAGAATCTAGCCATTTTATAAAATGCTCTGTTTTGTATACTGTAAACATTTGTAACTTATAAGATACAATTATTACAATGTCAAATACATTCTTTTGTTCCAATGAAAAAGCGACATGAAGCTTAACCAAGCTATCTTTCCGAATGAGAAAGATGTCAATTTTTTT
>NZ_JBHILQ010000012.1:0-47507 GCF_042193395.1 Bartonella sp. TT29SHDZB | reverse complement strand
ATGCCATTCTGTTTTTTCTACTTTTTGATTGTTTTTTTATCCGTATAGCTTTCAGAAGTTGCCATACGAAAGTTGACCACTTCGGTTCCAGAATTCATTGTTTTGCTTTCGGGACTAGCACCAAGGTGCCCGATTAAGTCACTTTATTTAGTATGTTTGTAGCCCCATTAGAATAGCAATTTATGCATATAAAATCTTAGCATAATTTGCATATTTATTCAATTATTTCAAAAATGTATTATTGTTTTTTAATATATAAAATTATGTTTGCGGTGTATAAGATAAGGAGATCAAGGTATTCTATTCTGAGAGCACCGTTTTTTTCTACTTTCTCCATGAGTTTTTTGCTCTTTGTCAGATCTTATTGTGAAAGAGACTTCAAAAGTCTAACAAAGGTTCCAGAAACTTCATGGTTAAGTGTATCAGAAGAGTTCATTGTAAAATTCTTACGACAAATATAAGCTTTTTTTTTAAGAGAGAAACTATATCCTGATCTAAAGCGTACAGCTTGATAATTTTTTATTCCATTCCTACAGAAACAGATTTTTACTAATTTTTACAGAAGATAAAAATGCTATAGATACGCCTAATTTCTCAGCCATATCTAATAGACGCTCTATCCGATCAATACGAATTTTACATAAGGTTTTGCCAAATGGTGTAAGCATGTGATTAAAGCTCCTAATTCATACAATTAAACTGTTTTCGGTAATTTTTAGGCTTTTGTTGATCTCATCTATAAGAGGCTCGTAATTGAGAACGTTTTTCGGAACAGCTCCTCCATAAGCCCATGCTTTTACCTGCGCTTTGGTGCTAAAATTTGCCTTTTTGGGTACGGTGTAATACTGACCACCATCAAATTTTTCACATTCTCTTGTGACGTCTTCATATTCTTATTCTTAGAGGTTGTAAAAATACTCTGCCGCTCCGTCTCCCCAAGGAACATAACCAACAGCTGTTGCAACAAACTCTTTTTGCATTGGCTGTTTACGCTTTTTTAAGAACAGGTCTTTTAATATTTTCATGTTTTTAGTCCATAATTTTACCAATAGGTTAAATTACCTTAAATTTGACCGTACAGAGCGTTTTTATATTGCGATTTTTATCATAAAATCTTTAAATCGCTTTGTACGGTACCTTTTTGTCGATTTAAACGCACATCTAATCACAAAACCATCAGCACTTTTCACTATTTTGCTGTTTTAGCCACTTTTGAATTGCTACTGTTATGTTGCTCTTCACTAGTTTTGCCTATTCTCACGAATGAAATGCGCTTGCCTCCTAAAGCCAAATTACGGGTATTTTCACACTGCTATAAAAACTTTTTCAGTAGCACCATAAAGCCTGCTTTCTAAATCGCGACAATACTGCGCAAGATTAGCACATGAGGGAACAAACGACAGAAGAATGGTTTCAAGCGCGCTTGGGTAAAGTCACTGCTTCAAACGTTTACAAAGTACTGAGTAAGACAGCAAAAGGTTTGCCTACAAGCAAATATGAAGACTACAAAATCAAACTCATGACAGAACGCTTAATAGAGGGAATAAGCCAATCTTATACAACACCTGCTATGCAATGGGGCATTGAACATGAAGAGAATGCCTTAAGAGAATATGAATTCATTTATGACGCAGAAGTCACAAGATGCGGGTTTATCCCCCACCCCAAAATAGAAATGGCGGGGGCTAGTCCTGATGGGTTGATTGGAGAGGACGGTTTAATCGAAGTCAAATGTCCACAATCAACAACCCATCTTCGTTTTTTTATTTATGACGAAATCAAACCTGAATATATCGCACAGATGCAATTCCAAATGGCATGCACTGGACGCAAATGGTGTGATTTCATGAGCTATAATCCAAACTTTGTAGGCAAATCTACTGGTTTGAGAATGAAAATCAAACGCGTCCTCCGTGATGAGAAACACATTGAAGAGATCAATAAAGCGGTCGAAATCTTTTTAGGGGAAATAGAACAAGAGATGCAAAAGATTTTGGCAAAAGCTGCTTAAACCTATGGGGGTGCTCTCTCCTTCTCCTCTTTCCTAAGCACCCCCACCCATTTACCAAGGAAATTAAACGTGTGTAACACCAAACATATTATCATACAGCCTGCTAAAGATGAGGAATTTTGTTTTTTTACCATTGGCTATGAAGGTAAGTCCCTTGAGAATTATCTTAGTTGTCTCATAGAAAACAATATCAAAACTTTATGTGATGTTCGTAAAAATCCAATAAGTAGAAAACACGGATTTTCAAAAAGACAATTAGAGCAAGCTGTAAGCAACATTGATATTGAATATATGCATATACCTGAACTTGGAATTACTTCTGAAAAACGAAGAAATTTGAAAACACAAAAAGATTATGACCACCTTTTTGAAGATTATCAAAATACAACTCTCAAGAATAATTCTTGTGCAATAAATAAATTATATCAAATTTTTTTAAATAAAAAGCGTGTTGCAATCACCTGTTTTGAAGCCAATGTATGCATGTGTCATAGAGGACAACTCGCATTAGCTCTTACTCAATTGCCTGATTGGAAATATGAAATTGAACACATCTAAAAAATAAACTTGCAGATTTTTAAAAGTTGGAGTGCTTCACATGCCTTCCAGCCCCTCCGCCCATTTAATTAATATAAAAAAGAGAAAGGTAATGCGATGATATTTGATGATGGAGATAGATATGCAACGACACGTGAGTGTGTACAGCTTTTTAGTGTATCCACAACAACGATTCGCAATTGGGTGCTTCAGGGGTTGTTTCCGGAGCCATATAAGCTAGGGAGAGCAGTGAGGTGGAGAAAAAAGAGATCTTACCCTTTACTCCAAAGAAAAATAAGGAGCAAATAAGAACAAATTAGGTAAAGTTGTATAAACCGTAGAAGGTGGTCTAAAAAGTAGTCTAAAAATGGTTATTTAAAGAAAAAATCTATATATTTAATATGTTAAAGATACAAAATGGTGCCCAAAAGAGGACTCGAACCTCCACGCCTTACGGCACAGGTACCTGAAACCTGCGCGTCTACCAATTCCGCCATCTGGGCTTATAAAATTCATCTAAGCGCATGAAGAAACTCTGTCAATAAAATTATAGAATTTATTTTTTCAGCTTAAAACGATAGAATTGAATTTTTGAGGGAGATCATGATTTTAGAAGTTTAAGGTTAGAAGTTTAGGGTGTGAGGACTGTCTTTGATAAAATTGTTGAATCCGGATTAAATGTGTAAATAATAGGAATGCCGGTCGCTAATTCTTGAGATATAATTTCCTCACCAGTTAGACCTTCAAGCGCCATAATAAGAGCACGAAGAGAGTTTCCATGTGCTGCGATCAAAACAGTTTGGGAGCGCAAAATATGAGGCTGGATATGGTAAAGATAATAAGGCCAGATGCGCGCACCGGTGTCGCGTAGGCTTTCTCCATTCGGCGGCGCAATCGTATAGGAGCGGCGCCACATTTGCACTTGTTCTTGCCCCCATTGTTGGCGTACTTCATCTTTATTTAAACCAGAAAGATCACCATAATTACGTTCATTTAATGCGGGACTTTTTATCACTTCTAAATCTGATTGTCCCATTTGCTCTAAAATGTGCTGAGCGGTTTTTTGAGCTCTCTGTAAGGCAGATGTATAAGCGATATCAAACTTTAAACCATATTCTTTTAGTTTTTCTCCTGCTGCTATCGCTTCTGCATGACCTTTTTCTGTTAAATCGGGATCTTTCCAACCGGTAAAAAGGTTTTTGAGATTCCATTCACTTTGTCCATGACGAATGAGTACAAGTATGCGTCCCATTATGAATTGCCTCTATTCTATTGATTGTTTAAAATTCATCGTTCAATCCTAAAACATCGAACATTGAATAAAGACCGCTTTCATGATTTTGTGCCCATAAAGCTGCTTTTAATGCACCGTTGGCAAAGATAGAGCGTTCTTGCGCTGTATGTGAAAGAATAATGCGCTCATTGGAACCGGCAAAAATGACACTGTGTTCTCCAACAACTGTTCCACCACGTGAACAGGAAAAGCCAATGGTGCCTTTTTTGCGTTTACCTATATGACCATTGCGTTCGTTGACACCCACATTTTTAAGCATAACATTGCGCCCTTCAGCTGCTGCTTGGCCAAGAAGAATGGCTGTTCCAGAAGGGGCGTCAACTTTGTTCGCGTGATGCATTTCATAAATTTCGATATCAAAATCATCGGCTTCTAATGCTTTAGCGGCTTTCTTTACAAGGTTTGCTAAAAGATTTATTCCAAGGCTCATATTTCCGGATTTGACAATTGTTGTATATTTTGCAAAATTTGCAATTTTTTCTTCTTCTGTTTTGCTAAATCCTGTGGTGCCAATAATATGGACAAGGCTTTTTTGAGCAGCGTAGTTAGCATAAAGAATACTGGCTTCTGGTTGTGAAAAATCTAAAATACCTTCTGTATTAGAAAAGGCATTTTCGGGATTGTCAGTGATACTAATCCCAAGAGAATCAGAACCAATTAAGGCACTGGCATCTTTTCCTACAAACGGTGAGCCTTTGCGTACAAGAACAGCACAAAGCTCTACATCTCTCCTCTGCTGGATTGCTGTAATGAGTTCACGTCCCATTCTTCCATTTGCACCAACAACTGTAAGGCGCATTTTTATCTCCTTATGATACTTTACTGTGCAGTATAGGCAAATTCTTGCCTTCTTTCCAATGGTTCTTTTTCTTTATAGAAAAATTTTTTTCTGCTTTAATTTATCTTGTTGTGCTGTAAGATACTGTTGTTTAGAGCAAGTGATATAAGATCTACAAATTTAAATAGAGATGTTTTTCGTTAGAGGGGGTGATGAATATTCCTAAGTAAGGTTTGCTTATGAAACCTAATGAAGATTGTGTATTACTTTACGCTTTTGTTTCTTTCGTTCTGTAAGGGGGAGCGTTCTTCATGCAAAACAAGATCTCCCAAACAAAATAGACCTATGTTGTCAATTCATGCGCTTTTCTTAAAGAAATATTTATCAATTTTTCTAAACTTATTTTATGATAGTGTTCATGAGTGGTATCACGAGAGAGTATCCATAAATAATATAACATCTATTCTGCGCCACTATCTTTATGCTTCAGAAAAGAGAAAATCAGCACTATCATACGTTTTATTAGCCTTTAATGTTTTAATAATTCTTGGCACTTAGGCATTTTCATTCTTTTCTTTAATATTTTTTCACTTACCAATTTCATTTGTGACCCATAAGCAAGTGATTTTGATTGTTTCAAATGTGAGGAAGGTAATGAGAAAAAAGTATTTGGAATTGATGATTTAAGTTAAAAATGATTGTATATCAATATATTATCCATAAATAAAATCATGTAAAAAGGGAGTAAAAACAAGAGACTAACAAGAAGTTGGATTGTTTACACACGAGAGTTGGTCGGATTCTTCATCCTTGAGGAAAGTCAGTTGAAAAAATTGTTATGTTATAAAAACGCATAATGAGTTTTGTTTATTATAGAGCAAATAGTATATATATTATGCAATACATTTTTTCATATATTGGGGAGAATGGAGGATAACATGCGTTAAGTATTATTATTTTATTTGCCGATCTTCTAATAATGCTACAGCTCTTGTATTTAAAGAGAGTCTTTAAAATTCTTTCTTAAATACTTTCTCTCCCTGTACTAATCTTTTTTATGACATGACAAGAAAGTGACTTTTTTGATGCAATTATAAAGGGTCTTATTCTCTGTTAAATATAATTATAAATCAATGCATTATTGTATTATTTATATGAAATGCATAAAAATTCATAAACCTATAAATATCCTTTAGATAAAATATCACTTTTATTTTTGTTTGTGAGAGAAGGCTAGAAATCAAGATCTGCATAGTGAGCACTTGCAACAATTCCGCGGACGCGATCTGTTAAAAGAGAACGAAAAGAAGGGCGTGATTTAATTCTCATATACCAGTCTTTGGCAGCAGGAGATTGTTCCCAGTCAATTTCCCCTAGAAAGTCAAGTACAGAAATAGAGGCTGCTGCTGCTAGATCTGCATAGGACAAGGCAGAACCGACTAAACTATCGCGAGAGGCACAGAGCCAATTAAGATAGTTCATATGTGGTAAAATATTGGCACGTGCATTGCGTAAAATTTGTGAATTAGGAGCACCACCGCCAATGGCAAGTGGCATTTCACGTTTATGGATTCGTTCTCGTACGATATGGCGCGTTGCTTCATTTTCGAATTTATTTAAGAACCAGTCATTGAGACGGCGTACTTCCGCACGATCTAAAGGATTTTCCGGAAAGAGCTTATTTTCTTGTCGTAAACTTCCATGTATTTCGTCTAAATATTCACAGATAACAAGAGGGCCTGATAACGGAACTTCGTGTTCATCGAGAAAAACAGGAACATGACCAGCGGGATTGAGAGCTAGAAATTCGTGTCTTCTTGCCCATTCATATTCTTCAATCAGTTGAGTGGTTACACCATATTCCCCAAGAATGAGGCGTATGAAGCGCGAGGCAGCGGATAGGGGAGAGTGAAAAAGTGTTAGCATAATTTACACTATCAAATAGAGTTGAAGAAAATTCTTTCAAGTAATCATTTTTATAAAGATGCTTGACTAGAAGTACAAGATTATTAGCAGCTGCTAGCAATTATAATTAATAAATTATTAATAACTAGGAATTGTTCTCTTATGCGATGGTTTGCAAAATGGCAGCACGTAATTCTTCTAAACCGATAGCTTTTTCTGAAGAGGTTACAAGAAGCTCAGGATAAGCTGCTGGGCGTTTAAGAAGCTTTGTTTGTGTGCTCATAATTAATTTTT
This sequence comes from Bartonella sp. TT29SHDZB, assembly GCF_042193395.1. NCBI lineage: Bacteria > Pseudomonadati > Pseudomonadota > Alphaproteobacteria > Hyphomicrobiales > Bartonellaceae > Bartonella > Bartonella sp. TT29SHDZB. The sequence goes on along the minus strand of NZ_JBHILQ010000012.1, from coordinate 40,688 downwards.
CCAAGGCATTTGATTTGATTTTATCGCTTTTTGTCAAAACAATTTGATAAGAAACGGCTGCTTTATCAAGGAGAGCAAGAACATCTTCATCATTATTTTTGATTCCGTGCCGTGAATCAATCAAGATATATACACGTTTTAACGTTGTGCGCCCCCGTAAATAGCTAAAAATCAAATTTGTCCACGCATCAACCAGATTTTTAGGAGCAGCAGCGAAACCATAACCAGGCATATCTACTAATGCTAGAGGGGGAAGGTCTCCTAGTTGCCCACTGAAGCCATCGGGGACAAAATAATTAAGCTCTTGAGTCCGTCCTGGTGTATTTGAGGTACGTGCTAAGCTTTTTTGTTGGACGAGTGCGTTAATTAAAGATGATTTTCCAACATTGGAACGTCCTGCAAATGCAATTTCCGGTGGTCCTTCGGGGGGAAGAAAGCGTATTGCTGGTACACCACGAATAAAAATCCAATTGCGAGAAAAAATTCCAGAAAGGGAAGAATCTCTTGTCATTCACGCACTTCTTTTTTGGGTGATCTTCTCCAGATGGCTTTCAGATTATCAAAAAGCTCAATTTTGACGCCTTGGCGCTTCATCATGATACCTTGCTGAATGATTGATAATATATTGTTCCATGCCCAATAGATGACGAGACCAACAGGGAAAGAGGCGAGCATAAAAGTAAAGACAATAGGCATCCATGTGAATATCATCGCTTGGGTTTGGTCTTGAGGAGCGGGGTTCATACGCATTTGCAAAAACATCGTTATTCCCATAATCAAAGGCCATGCACCAATCATAAGAAATGTTGGCGTTGTATATGGCAAGAGACCAAACAAGTTAAAAAGAGAAGTTGGATCGGGTGCCGCTAAATCTTGAATCCAGCCAAAGAAAGGCGCATGGCGCATTTCAATGGTGATATAGAGAACTTTATAAAGAGCAAAGAATATTGGGAATTGAACCAACATTGGCCAACAACCGGCAAGGGGATTAATTTTTTCGGTTTTATACAGGTCTATTATTGCTTGTTGTTGTTTGGTTCGGTCATCGGGATATTTTTCTTTTATTTCTAGCAACCGCGGTTGTATAAGCTTCATACGTGCCATAGATTTATAAGATTTATTGGCTAGAGGGAAAAGAAGTGTTTTTAAGAGTACTGTGACAAGAAGTATGGCGATACCAAAATTTCCTGTTTGCTTATAAAGAATATCAATGAGAGAAAACATTGGTTTGGTGATGAAATCAAACCAGCCCCAATCAATTAAAAGAGCAAACTTTTTGATTTTTAGGTTATTTTGATAATTATTAATAATTTCAACTTGTTTTGCACCAGCAAAAAGACGATTAGTAACAGTTTTTGTTTCATTTGGGGCAATCGTTAAAGGCGACCCTAGCAAGTCAGATTGATAATGTGTTTGCAAACGATCAAAATAAATAAAACGGCTTGTATATTCTTTATTTTGCGGGGGAATGACTGCTACGGCCCAATATTTATCGGTAATACCAATCCAACCTCCTGTTACTTTAGAGAAGGTCATGCTCTTTTGCCCATTATCAGGATTTGGATCAAGTTCTGCTAAGGTTTTATATTTTTCAGTTTTGAGCGAATCTCCCGCAATTCCTATCATCCCCTCATGAAGCAAATAGGTTGCATTTGTATGTTCTGGTGGCGCTGCACGTGCAACGCGGGCATAGGATGAGAGATATATTGGTTGATCACCTTCATTGCTGATAGAATCCTCAATGGTAAACATGTAATGATCATCAACAGAAAGGGTACGGCGGAAGATTTGTCCCTGTCCATTATTATAAATTAAAGTGATGGGTGTTGAAGGAGTCAGGATTGTATTATTTCCCTCTATTTGCCATTTTGTATCCGATTGAGGTAAGGCTTTTGCTGGCAAAGACGCACTTGCAAAACCAAATTCAGCAAGGTAGGTCGTTTTAAAACCTTTAGGGTTTAGCAAATCGATTTCCGGTGATTTTTTATCGACTGTTAAACGATATTTTTTGAGGTGAAGATCATCGAATTGTGCACCAACAAGATTAATAGAGCCTTCTAGTTCATTGGTTTTGATCGCAATACGTTCTGTTTTGGCCAATACAGCTTTCCGAATTTCAGGTGTCATTGGCTGTTCGATGATAGATGTAGCTTGATGCGTTGAGGCATCGTCAGAAAAATCCGTCGTGGTAGTAGCAAGAGCTGATTGTTGTTTTGACAATTGCTGTGTGACGATTTGTTGTTTTTGTAACTTTGCTTGTTTGGGAGCAACATGAAGAAATTGCCATGCGATGAGCACTACGAAAGATAAGCCAATAGCGATAAAGAAATTGCGGTTATATTCCATCCGTACACCCTTGTTGTTGTTTCTGATGTTTTATTTTTGGTTTTATTCGCCGATTTAACTCACTAATTAAGGATGTAAAAGGCGCATGTAACACATCACGGTACGCTACAATGACATAATCTGTTCCTGCTTCTAGGTGGTTTGTTACACCAACTCTCACGGCTTCACGCAAGCGCCTTTTAATACGATTACGTTTCACAGCATTACCGTTTTTACGGGTAACAGTGAAGCCTACGCGTGCAAAAAGAGAATCTTTTTTTTCTGTTGTTTGTTTACGAGATTTAACTTCGAGCAGAAATAAAGGACCACGTCGTTTTTCTCCTGTACGGACAGCCAAAAAATCTGCTCTTTTGCGAATACGACAGGGATGTTTTTTCTTCATAAAAGAACATTTCGCAATTTCACTAAATGCCTGCAAGCAGGCATTAGAGGTTCATAATGAAAGTTTCACAACGAAGAAATGATGAGAAATCCTCAATAGTTGTGAATATTTAAATGGTTAAGCAGAGAGCCGCTTACGTCCACGAGCACGTCTTGCAGCAATAACTTTACGTCCTCCAGCTGTGGCCATGCGTGCACGAAACCCATGGCGGCGTTTACGGACAAGTTTAGAGGGTTGGTAAGTACGTTTCATTTATTTAAATACCGCGGAGTGCGGCCCTTCTTAATCTTCGTTTTATGAGCAGTTATGCACGAGATAAACAATTTTATCCTATCATACGGCTGTTAACCCATAAGGAAAAATATAAAAAAAGTCAATCTTAGAATGTTTTTCTCTCCCTTGAAAGAATACAAAACACCTTAATAACTGTCTGTGACACTTTTTGTAAAATACTGTAAGGGTTTCAGAAAATAACGATTGAATCTACAAAAAACAAATGACTAGGGCATTAAAGAATTAAAGAAAGTGTGACTGATTACTGTATGCCAATTTAAAATATCCTTTAATATTAAAAGTTTTTTTACAAAATTTTTATCAGAATATTCATTAAATTGATTGTAGCATAAACATGATTGATAGGATTTTATATCAGATTTTATGTTTGAGCTTCTTTATTTAAGGATAGTTTCATATTTTTAAAGAGATAAGATATAAGTAATGTACACTTTATAATGCTGAGTAAAGTAGAAAATTATCAGGTGATAAGCCTGTAAGTGTTTTCGTTCTTATGCTTGTATTTGCTGGTATTTTTATAGAGAGGAAAGAACGTGAATCCTATCACAAGTGAGGCTGTCCGCAATGTGTTACGTACAATCAAAGGACCAGATCTTGAAAGCGATATTGTGTCGTTGGGGCTTCTTTCAGAAATATTGATTGCTGATGGAAAGGTTTTTTTTTCCATTACAGTTCCTGAGGGAGGTGTGCAAGAATGGGAATCATTGCGTCGTTCTGCTGAAAAGATGGTATGTGCCTTGGAGGGCGTGGAATCTGTTGTTGTCACACTTACAGCTGAAAAAACAACAAAGGCTGCATCTAGACGGAGAGCAAATCTCTTACCGATCAAAATGCCCATAGAAGGTGTGCGGCATGTGATTGCTGTTGCTTCTGGAAAAGGAGGGGTAGGAAAATCTACGATGGCAATAAATATCGCCTTAGCTTTACAAGATTCTGGTTTCAAGACGGGGGTGATGGATGCTGATATTTATGGTCCTTCGTTGCCACGTTTGACAGGACTTGTTAATCAAAAACCACAGCTTATTGGAGAAAAAAAGCTTCAACCTCTTGAAAAATTTGGACTGAAATTGATGTCGATGGGATTTTTGGTGGAGGAAGAAAAGCCGGTGGTCTGGCGCGGTCCTATGGTTATGGCAGCTGTAACGCAATTGTTACGAGATGTTGTATGGGGCCCTTTGGACGTTTTAGTCGTTGATATGCCGCCCGGTACAGGGGATGCACAATTAACGCTTGCCCAACAGGTACAATTAACAGGTGCGTTGGTTGTTTCTACGCCCCAAGATCTTGCTTTAGTGGATGCGCGTAAAGCGATAGAAATGTTCATGAAAGTTAATGTTCCTATTCTAGGACTCATTGAGAATATGAGTTATTTTATCGCTCCTGATACGGGAAAACGCTATGATATTTTTGGCTATGGTGGTGCACGGGCAGAAGCAGAACGTCGAGAAGTCCCTTTCTTAGCGGAAATACCGCTTGATGCAGCTTTAAGATTTTCTTCAGATGAGGGGGTCCCTATTTTTGTTGCTAAGCCTACTGAAGAGCTTGCTAAACTGTATCGTAAAATTGTTGATCAAATAAAAAATAAATTCTTTTGAAGATATGTTTGTTTAAGAGAATTTGCTAAAATATAATCATAAAAGACATAAAAATAGGTGTAACCTTTGTAAGGGTAAAGGGAAGCCTTAATGTTTGAGTGGAGTATAGAGGTGACAAACAAAAAGTTAGTCATGCACTTGGGTAATCTGAAGAACGGGGACTTAATCGGGGCGGTTGGAGCAGTGAGGTGAAAAAGATGTTGGCATTGATGCGAAAAGAAGAAGACAGAAAATGAAAATAATTGAGGAAAATTGTAAAAGGTTATAAAAAATATTTAACAATCACTTTTTTACGATAAAAACAGCTTGAAGATCAATCGGAAGATTGATCCCTATTCATTTAAATTACAAGGGATGGGCGTTTAAAAAGCTCGTTTATCTTGCTCTTGAAATGTGTATAGCAGATAATGTTATCAATCCATATTCAAGAAAAACTCAATAAAAATACCAATAACTTTCTCTTATTGAGAGGATAAAAAATGCTGGTCAAGCCTTTTTAGAAGCATTTATTTTTTGAAAAGTAGCTTCAATAGCCGTTGTTAAAGCACTTCTTCCCCCTTGATGAGAAAAACAATTTGACAAAAATTCATTTGTTCCCCCCTTTGTTGAAAACTCTTTTTCAAGTCGTGCAAAATCGAGAGATGTAGAACAATCTGTTGCTATAATTTTACGCATTTCATCTGTAAGATTGCCAAACATCATGGTAAGAAATTCTGCTGATTGCTGTTGTTTTAACCCCTGTGTTATAAACCATTGATGGGCTGTCTCTAAAAAATTAAAATATACGCCCATAAGTGAACCAGCAGTCATAAAAAGATTAAACTGCTCTTCCTTATCTAGTACCAATGTACCCCCCAATGCATCAAATAGAGCACGTAAAAAGGGATGATCGGGATAAATTGGTGTCAAATTTTTACACTCTGCGACAAAAGGTAGAGGAACAGCACGATAAACTTTATGGTTGATCCATTTTTCCACTTCTGCTGCTTTTGCCATAGCAAGTACGGAAATAACCAGCTGTTCTGGACGAAAGCGAAGAGAACGCAAAACGCTTTCTGCAATTTGGTTAGGCAAGCAAAGAAAAACACAATCACTCACATCGAGCAACGCTTGGTTATTTTCAGCAATCATAACCTTATCATACGTGTGTGAAAGATGCTCTGCTGTTTGTGCATTGCGCGGTGAAACAATAATGGAAGAAATGTCAAAGGTGCTTGTCATGAGGCCATTGACCATTGAAGCACTGATTGTGCCCGTTCCCAAAAAGCCAAGTTTCATTTCTCTTCCTCAGTTTTATATTTTAAAAGGAATCTCAATTAACAGTTTATGTGTTTTAACTAACATAAATGCTAATTGAGGAAGCAACACATAAAATAGCAAGAATAATCAAGCCCAAATAGACTTTTGGTTTGTCAAACAGAACGGCAAAAGCAGAAAACCAACCAACAATAGCTGCGGCTAATGCAAATAAAAAACCTGGTTTATTCATAAGTACAATATGCATTGCCATTAAACCACCAATAATCAGCGCTCCAAAAACAATGAGCAAACCTGTTGCAAACTTTTCATAATCATCCATATTTCGCTCCTTATAGCGCTCAAATTGTTATACACTTTTTAACGCATATGCATATAAAAACGAAACGTTTTTTATAGAGTATGGTTAAAACGGAAGGGGCCTTTTATTGATCAGATGTAAAAAATGCAGGGATATGCTGTGGCCAACGCCAAGGTAAAATTGCAATTAAATCAAAGCGTACAGACAAAAGGGCATAATCTTTTTGCCGTGCAAGCCAAATATCGGCAGCTGCTTCAATTCGCCTTTCATTCATTCGGGAAACCGCTTCCATTGCTTCAGCTAATGTTGAACGTGCTTTGACTTCAACGATTAAAATCAAATTTCCACGTCGTGCAATTAAATCAATTTCCCCACATTTTGTTTTAAAACGCCTTTCGGCAATGTGAAACCCTTTGCAACGTAGCCACCAAGCTGCCAATTTTTCTGCACGAACCCCTCGATAAAAAGACTTTTGCCTCCGTTTTTTTTGTATAGTCTTAATTTTATGCATTTTTTAAAAAATTTAACCGCTGAAAAAGTTCCTGTTTTTTAAAACCGGTCTTTTTTGCAACCAAAGCTGCTGCCTGAGCAGCAGAATGTGTCCGCGAGAGTTTTAATAACATTTCATCAACTTCTTGATCACTCATCACGTTTAAAGAAGAAGATGATTCTCCAACAAGTACAACAATTTCTCCACGAATATGTGATTGTTTTTTGTAAGATTCCAACAAATTCCCCAAATTGGAAGCATCCACTGTTTCAAACTTTTTTGTTAATTCACGACAAATTGCGGCAGGTCGATCAGCCGAAAAAAGCGTGACCATATCCTGTAAAGTTTCAACAAGACGATGCGGTGATTCATAAAAAATCAAAGTCGCTGGAATCTCTTTTAATTGTTCCAATCGTTTTTGACGCTGTCGCTTGCGTGCACTCAAAAAACCTGCAAAGAAAAAGCTATCCGTAGGAAGCCCTGTTGGTATAAGAGCGGTTAAAAGAGCTGATGCTCCAGGGATCGGAATAATTTTATGACCAGCTTTACGTGCCTTTTCTACCAATCGAAATCCGGGATCAGAAATAAGTGGCGTTCCCGCATCGGAAACAAGCGCTACCGTTTTATTTTCTGCCAAAGCGGCTAAGAGCTTCGGCCCCGCTTTTTGCGCATTATATTCATGATAAAGAAAAGTTTTTTTCTGAATACCATAACGTTGCAACAAAACACGTGTTACCCGCGTATCTTCACACGCTAAAATATCAATTCCTGCAAGCACTTGCAAAGCACGAAGCGTAATATCTGCAAGATTTCCAATAGGCGTTGCTACAAGATAAAGCCCTGGTTCTATAACGGGGGCAGAATAAGCATGCGCACCTATAAAATATGCTTTTTCACACATGCTCTTTTCTTTTCATCAAATTCCCCTCACCACAAGATTTTTATTCATACTCATAAGCTTTATAAGCCATTTTTGTTCATTTTTTACCAGTACATTTTTTATCATTACAAAGGCTTACTTTGCTCGAATAGTTGATACTCCCACAATACAATAGTTTTACCTTCATATTCACTAACATTATCATCTGTTTTGGTCAGCATGATCTTTTTCAAAAAAACAGACTCCAGATGTATCCAATATCCTATCAGCTCTATAATTTTCTATAAAGTTTTTCCTTTGAGAACCAAAAACAATTTTACCTGTGCCTATATTTCACGCTTGGTTGTGCTCTTTTACAAGCTAAACTTTCTCAATTATTTCCATAACGCCCATCTTTCAAATGCTCTATTGATATTCAAACTGTTCTTCTGAGTAAACGTCAGCAGATCCTTTTAAAACACAAACAACTCGCTATATCGTTATTGATCAAATATAAGCCCTTCTTAGCAAAATATTTCATTTTGTCCTATTCTCTTCCCCCTTAACAGATATAAAGAATATCTTAAAAACTTTCAAGGTTCATTTTTATCTTAATTATTTGATTTATAATGGATAATTTGTTATTTTTTGCCTATAGAGTAGGCGCCTTAAATATCGTAAAATTATCTCATTTTAACGCCTCTTATCATCAATGAATTAAAATCATTTGTATGCATCACAAGGAGGATTGGTGTGTCGTTGAAGATGAGTAAAAAAGGAGTAAAATGCCTTTTTGAGCTCTCTTAAAGCAAAGGCTATCGCAACATTGGAGTTAGCAAAGAAAGTGATGCTGCCGGTTTATACTTTTTATTGCGTAAATATGGAACTATTCATTTACGAGAATACGAGATATTTTTCTCAAGATTTATCGCGAAAGAATTGTTCGATATATATTGAGAGCTATCTTTTAAAAATAAATCCATAGATAAGCAATACAAGTTTGTTTTAATTTTGGGCGTTTTATTTTTTTGAAGGATATGCTCCCATAAAAAATGCAAGTCATAAAAGCAGGGATAATACGTAATCTCTCTTTTTTAAAAGATAGTGTGATGTTTTTGAAAGTCGTAAAACCGCATGAAAAGATGATGATAAAGATGTGAAACAGATTTCTTCCTTTCAGACCTCATATTCTTACTCAGTGAAGCTGTATTTTCATTTCAGGGAAAATTTAAATAGAATATGCAAGATTTTTGCTCAGGATACAAAAGTTGGAATGACTCGCTTTCATTCACCTTTATCTTTCTTTCATATATGCCGCTTGTGTTCGATTTGGATGTTGATTTACAAGCTACAGAGAAAGTACAAGCTTTATAAAGAAAATACGCTATAAAACGCGTAATAGAATGGTCATGAATTGGAAAGACATTTAGGTTTTGTCAGATATTATTTCCAATAATGATAGCGCTTATGGCTTTTTATTCTTATGGTGTTTTTACACATTCTTTGCATTCCATCTGTAAAGGTTAGATGCAAGACAATGTATAGACTACCCTTGATTTGAGCGTAAAAAGTTTATGTGATACTTAGATTTGGGGATATCTTTATCAGTAGAAACATTGAGAGTGATTAAATAAGCATGCTCTGTGTCATGCAATATTTTCTTTTTTCTACATTCATCCGTGGTCTCCTTTAGTGAAAATTGCTTGGCAAAGGATAGGAGATAAAACAAACTCGAAGCATATCTCCATGGGTTTTATTCTTGGCTTTTTGAAACGATGGAGTTTTCTTTGAGGGGGATAAATCCATTTTGGATCATGGGGGAGGGAGCAAAGTAGAGCCACAGCTTTGCCTTTGTACAGACTGTTGAGAGCAGTGTCTGTATTTTTATAGCAGAATGGTCAAGATATCTTCATTCTTGTTTTTTTATTGAAAAAAGTCATGCAGTGAGGAGAGTATTTTATATGAGAATAGAGTCCATTTTACATTATGAAAGAACCTATATAGGAAGATGATTGATAGATTTCTGATCTGAGGGAAATATTTCAATTTAGGAGAAAGAACAATAATCATATAGTGAGGGTTACATATTAGGATAGAAGGGGCCCTCATTGCCTTGCGGACAGGTCCAAGTGATATTTTGGTTCGGATCTTTGATGTCGCATGTTTTACAATGTATGCAATTTGAAGCGTTGATCATATAAGTCAGATGGTCATTATCCTCTAGCCATTCGTAGACAGCGGCGGGGCAATAGTTTGTGGAAGGTCCTCCGTAGATTGCATATTCAGAGTCCTTTTGTTTTTTTAATGAGGCTATTTTTAAATGGCAAGGTTGATTTTCTTCATGGTGTGTATTGGAAAGGGCAACACTTGAAAGGCGATCAAAGGTTACAACACCATCTGGTTTTGGGTAAGCAATGGGTTGAAATTTTTTTGCAGGTTCAAGGCATGCATAATCTTCTTTTCCATGGGAGAGTGTTTTAAATAAGGAAAATCCGAACAGTTGTTGCCACCACATATCAAAACCGGCAAGTTTAATTCCATATTTTGTCCCATATTTTGCCCAGAGTGGTTTGGCATTTCGCACTTTATAAAGATCTTTGCCAATGAGCCCTTTTCGCCACTGTTCTTCGATTTCTTTCACCTCATCATGGGCACGCCCTTGTGCAAGAGCGGTAGCGATTTTATCGGCAGCTAATATGCCAGATAAGATGGCATTATGTGATCCTTTGATACGCGGAACATTAACAAATCCAGCAGAGCAGCCAATAAGTGCTCCACCAGGAAAGGTGAGTTTTGGTACAGATTGCCAACCTCCCTCGCTGATAACACGTGCACCATAGGAAAGACGTTTTGCACCTTTGAAGATTTCATAGAGTTTTGGATGTGTTTTAAAACGTTGAAATTCTTCAAAGGGAGAAAGATAAGGATTTTTGTAATCTAAGTGTACAACAAAACCGACAGAAATGATATTGTTTTCTTGGTGATAAATAAAGCCACCACCCCCGGTATTATTGTCTAAGGGCCAACCGGTGAAATGTTGTACTAAACCGCGTTGGTGTTTGTGGGGATCAATTTCCCAGAGCTCTTTGAGACCAAGACCGAATTTTTGTGGTTCACGGTTTTTGCTAAGATTAAAATGTTGTATCAGTTGTTTTGCAATTGAGCCGCGTGCTCCTTCCGCAATTAAAGTATATTTTGCCAATAAAGCCATACCAGGCATATAATTTTTTCCGTGGCTTCCATCTTTGTTAAGCCCCATATCACCGGTGAGAACACCAATGATCGCTCTGTTATCGTTTTGAATGGTCTCTGTTACGGCAAAACCAGGATAGATTTCAACACCCAATGCTTCAGCTTTTTTGCTTAGCCAGCGGCAGACGTTTCCAAGCGAAACGATATAACACCCGTCATTTGATAAGATTTTGGGATGCAAAATATTGGGAAATATTGTAGCCTTTTGAGGTTTTAGAAAAAAAAACTGGTCACGGGTAACAAGGGTCGTGAAGGGATGGTCATTGTCATTTCGCCATTCTGGTAAGAGTGTATTGATACCAATGGGGTCAACAACTGCGCCAGAGAGGATATGTGCACCAACTTCGGTACTTTTTTCAATAATTGCGATAGAAAGCTCAGGGTTAATTTGTTTCAAACGAATTGCGGCAGAAAGCCCTGCAGGTCCTGCTCCGACAATGACTATGTCAAACTCCATACTTTCACGCTGGTCATGCAGAGGTGCTTTCATGGTTTATAAAGCTTTCTCCAATTCTGGAATAATTTGATGGAGGTCACCTACAAGAGCATAATCGGCAATTTGCATGATGGGAGCTTCTTCATCTTTATTAATGGCAACAATAATTTGTGCATCCATTATACCGGCTAAATGTTGGATTGCACCGGAAATGCCAACGGCAATATAGAGTTCAGGGGCAACGACTTTTCCTGTTTGTCCAATTTGCCAATCATTGGGCGCATAGCCTGCGTCCACTGCTGCGCGACTGGCACCCAAAGCGGCATTTAATTTGTTTGCAAGGGGAAGAAGAAGTGCCATAAATTGCTCTTGAGAACCAAGACCGCGTCCGCCTGATATAATAACACGGGCTGAGGTAAGATCAGGACGATCACTTTTGTTGGTTTCTTCTTTTACGAAAGAAGAAAGATTTGGATTGGCAGCTGGCGTTATTGTTTTAATGGGAGCAGAATTATTTTGGGAAGGTGTTGGTGTGAAAGAAGCGGTGCGAACTGTTATAATCTTTTTGTGATCATTGGTGCGTACAGTTTCAAATGCATTGCCTGCATAAATTGGTCGTTTGAAAGTATCGGGAGAAAGAACGGCGGTAATATCTGAAATTTGCATAAGATCAAGAAGAGCTGCTACGCGTGGCATCACATTTTTCCCAGTGCTGCTGGATGCAGCCATGATCACATCGTAATCATTTGCTAATGTGAGAATTGTGTCTGCTATAGGTTCGGCGAGTTGATGGGCTAAATAGTCTGCTTCGGCAATAAGAATTTGCCGCACACCATTAAGTTTAGCACTGTTTTCCGCTATCGTTTGAATTTTTTCTCCGCAAAGCAAAATATCGATATCGTTACTGAGTGCGCGCGCTGCGGTGAGTGCTTTTGCGGTTTCTTCTATATTATGATCGGCCAATAAAAGAGTTGCCATAAATTTTTGCCTTTTTATGTGAGTGTTGCTTTTACGCTAATGGTGAGAATATTAAATGCAGTTTTTTTGTTTTAGCGCACTGACAAGCTCTTCTACATTCGCTACTTTAATACCAGATTGACGGGGGTTGGGTTCTTCAACGCTTAAAATTATTAAGCGTGCTTTCGTATCGATGCCAAGATCAGTCAGCGCTTTTTGTTCAATGATTTTCTTTTTTGCTTTCATGATATTAGGGAGAGAGGTGTAGCGCGGTTCATTGAGCCGTAGATCGGCGGTCATAACCATGGGAAGGGGAAGAGAAAGGGTTTGTGTTCCATTATCAACTTCACGAATAACTGTCGCATGCCCATTTTCTATGTTAAGATGTGAGGCAAAAGTTGCCTGTCCCCACCCAAGAAGAGCGGCGAGCATTTGTCCTGTTTGGTTGCTATCGTCATCAATCGCTTGTTTTCCTAAAAAGACCATATCAGGTTTTTCTTCATCAACAATGGCTTTGAGAACCTTAGCAATTGCTAAGGGTTCAAGTGTTTGATCCGTGGTGACAAGAAGTGCGCGATCAGCCCCCATTGCAAGTCCTGTTCGTAGAGTTTCTTGGGCTGCTTCTGGTCCAATTGAAACAAGAACAACTTCTGAAATTTTACCGGATTCTTTCTGGCGAATTGCTTCCTCTACGGCTATCTCATCAAAAGGATTCATAGACATTTTTACGTGAGACAGATCAACGCCTGTGCTATCGGGCTTGACGCGTATCTTGATGTTATAATCCACAACACGTTTGACAGCGACAATTATTTTCATGATGATCCTCTTATTTGTATGAATACAAGTCTATAGGAATACTCATAAGAAACAAAATTGTTTAGAATGGAGTCTCATTTATAACTTGTGTTTTCTTTCATATAAGCTTTTTTTACGTTTACTTGTACTTTCTTTTCGTCATTTTCAATTTTCATATCTTTTGCATTGCCATAATTGCCTTATTTGCTTGAATAAAAAGTAAAAAAATCAATTTGTTTTGTGAGAATATTCTTTTTTCATTTTATATGCTCTGTTTATGATGGTGCAATAGGGGCTTTATGCAATGAAAAATAAGTGAAAAAAATAAAAATGAGAGAATGATTTTGCTTTTCAAATCTTGAAGGAAGAAAAATTAAAAAGCCTTCTTTCAAATATTTGGGGTGAAGATAGGGCAAAAATATTTCTGGAAAAAAGTTTTTTAGCGTTCTTAAAGCTCTATTTACTAAAATAGAGCACACTTTACTCATCATTTGTGCGATTCTTTTCAGAAAGTTAATGAGGGGTAAGCGTTTGTGAATACGAAGGGTCATACGATCAATCAGGTTAGGAACGATAAATTCTCTTCTTTTGTTGAGCAGAAAGAGAGAAGGGATGCGCCTATGGACGTAACGATGTCTGATATTGCTCAAAAATTACGCACTGTTCATGCACAAATGCAAATGAAGCATTCTTCCCGTTCTTTGATACAGCAGGGGTCTTTAGAAGAGCATTTTAAATCTTACTTAGATGATATTAGTCGGGCCATTTTGGCTGAATATTATATCCGTCGTCAAAGGGAAAAAAAGCTTTTCCAGTCTTTAGAGCAGATTAAAACAATTGTTCAAAGTTTGCAGAGTGAAAAAAAGAGCTTAGAAGAAGCAGCACTAACACGACGTGGTCCTCGTTCAAAATCACCTGATTCTGTTGTACAAAAACTTGCTCATATGGAATGTGAGGGAAATAAAGAACGTTTATCACTTCAAAAAGTTCAAAATTTTTCGAGACAAAACGGTATAATTCCACTCCAAACAAATGTTGAAAATGCGGTGCAGAAAGAAAATAAAAGCTCTTTGCTAAATAATACTCTGAAACCTTCTTTTCAAAAGGTTGAGGGAGCCGTAGAGTGTGCTGTGATAGAAGAAAAGGATATGGGTGTTCAGGCACCTAATCATTGCATTGAAAATGATTTTTCTTCTTTAAAGGGGCAGTCACGGGGGAGTGTCTCGTTTTTATCTCATTTGGTAAAAAAAAGTGTTCTTTGTTTTTTAATCGTTGCATTTATGGTAGCGATAACGTTATGTCTTTACAGCTTTTTAAAAGGAGCTCGCTTTTTTTAGTTTTTATGATGTTGATGTTAATAGATGTGAAATGTATTGCGCATTCGTGGATTATGCGAAAGTTGTATAGCAACTAAAATTATCCTTTTAAACACGCAACAAAGATTATTAGAAAAAGAGGATAATTGGAGAAAGATTTTTCCAATTGTTAAAAAGCCTCAGATTATCTTGAAGGTTCTGTAAGTGAGTATTTATTTACCAATTGCTGAAATGTCACTCAATATGCTGATTTTGATTGGTATGGGAGTCGTTGCTGGTTTTTTTTCTGGTCTTTTTGGAATTGGGGGCGGTTTTCTTATTACACCTTTATTGATTTTTTATAATATCCCTCCTGCTATTGCTGTTGGAACAGGTGCAAACCAGATGATTGCGTCATCTGTAACAGGGGCGATTACACATTTTAGAAGACGTACGCTCGATATCAAACTTGGTATTCTTTTGGCGATTGGAGGAGGGGGTGGTTCTTTAATCGGGATTCAAATTTTTTCTGTTTTAAAAAAATTAGGTCAATTAGACTTAATGATTTCCCTTCTTTATGTAATTCTTCTTGGAAGTGTAGGAAGCTTGATGATTGTTGAAAGTTGGTATGATATGATGCGCAAGCGTAAGGCAGGAAAAGCCAATATTCGTCTTGCGGGTCGACATAACTGGATTCATCGCTTACCGTTAAAAATGCGTTTTCGGACATCTATGATATATGTCAGCATTATTCCAGTTTTAGGGATTGGTCTCATTGTGGGGTTGTTGTCTTCTATTATGGGAATTGGTGGGGGGTTCTTTATGGTACCAGCATTGATTTACCTTCTGCGTGTTCCAACCAATGTGGTGATTGGAACTTCACTGTTTCAGATCACATTTGTGTCTTCTTTCACGACAGTCTTGCAAAGTATGACTCATCAGTCCGTTGATATTGTCCTAGCTTTTTTATTAATGCTGGGAGGCAGTATTGGTGCGCAATATGGAACACGAGCTGGACGGAAGTTAAAGGCCGAACAATTACGTATGGCACTTGCATTTTTGGTGTTGATTGTGTGTATGCGTCTTGCTTTTCAATTATTTATACGCCCTGATAATCTTTTCTCTCTGGATGTTCTTATGAGATAAAAATGGGTAGATTATTTTCTTTATGCATTATTACAAGTTGCTTTTGTTTTGTTTCTTTTTCCTCATGGTCACATGTTGGGACGACAGCGACATTCATTGATCAAGTTGATCACGAAACTGTCCAAATTATCGTAACAACGAATACGATTACTGTGGATACAAATTTTGCTGGTCGTGATCTTTATATTGCTGGTGTTTTAGAAAATGTTGATCCATTATATTCTCGACAGAACCGTTATGATGTTGTTGTAAGCTTGGAGGGACAAGACCGAACAATGGTGATGCGAGAAAAAAAACGTAATGCTGGTGTATGGGTTAATACAGATTCTCTTATTTTTAAAAAGGTTCCTCTTTTTTACTCTATGGTTACAACGCGTGAAATTGACGATATTACGAGCATTGAAGATTATAAACGCTTAGGGTTAGGGTTACTCTATTTGCCATTGCAGACGGATGAACAAGATCAGAAAAAAATACAGATCTTTCGCGATGAACTTATAAAATTGCAAAAAGCTAAAAACCTTTATTATGAGGAAGTAGGGGGTGTTCGTTTTGGTTCTGACACGCTTTTTACTGCACATTTTCGTTTGCCAACCAATATTCCTGTTGGACATTATAAGGTCCGTGCTTATCTTTTTCGTGATGGACAGTTTATTGATAGTGCAACAACGACTCTTGAAATTGTTAAAGCACATATTGCTTATACAATTTTTTATGCAGCGCACAAGTATCGTTTTTTATATGGTATTGTTGCAGTGATTATTGCTATTACTACAGGATTTTTATGTCGTTTGATTTTTCGAAAAGATTAACGCAAGGAAAATGTTAAGGCTTTTATTTTTTATGAAAAATTCGTAAGATAAGAAAAATAGGCACAACAACAATAGCTCCCGTCATAGTTATATGGAAGAAATTTGTAAGCGTTATAAATCCTGCTTCCCATAGTGATTGAAAAAAATCTACTATTTTTTGTATGAGGTTTCGAGGTGTCCATCCCAAAAAATTCATTACGATGCCAATGAAGAATGAAAGAATAAGCAATTTTAGACTAACGCGGCTTAATTTTTCTCCAAGAAACGCATGAAAAGAATTTAATAATTTTTTTTTTCGCTTCATTCTAAGATACTTTCGAAGATCGTGTTTTTTATTGTATTATCATAGTACAGCGATGTTAATATCATAAAGGAAAAACATTTTTTTATTTTTTCTTACTTTTTGTAGTTTATCACCTTATTCTGGTTAACAGTGCTGGTTTTTGAAATATACACATGTTTTATTGCATTTTTTGCGATATTTTCATGGCACTTTTTTATGAAATGAAGGAATATCCTTTGTTTCTGAAAATTTGTAGAGAAATTTTATAACGTTTCGACATTTTTTATCAGAGTGAGAGTTTTAGTCTATTGAAGATTTTGTAACGAACTTATTATTGTCGTGTATAGAAATAATATTTTAAGACAGTTTACTTAAAAAAAGACTATCTATTCTGATAATGGTGTGCTTATATAGGTATTATATTTAGGTATTTCAACCTTAGTGCATTGAAAAGATATTTTTTACTGAAAAAATGTAAGCAATGAATTGAGTGTTGTTAAAGGAGCAGAGGTATTTAAAATACGATGTGGAAAAAAGTTTTGTTATGTGTGGGTGCGTAAAGGAATATCAGGGGGAGCCCATGCTCCTTTTATTTAGAAATAAAATATAATTTAAAAGCTGTTATTTGGCAGAGGATTATGGAAAAATTCAAAATTCCTCTTGTAGGGGGAGGAGGTCATGTCGGTTGATGGGTGAATTTTCCTGTTTTTTTAAATGTCAAATTGTTAGTAGAGATCTTTGTTATTAAGGCGCTTAAGCTAACAAGGAAGAGTCTTTTGATGGCATAAAAAGGCGAAAGGAAAGAAGAGCAAGCTTACCCGACAAAAGAGAGAAAATAGTGGTTTTATAGTCTTCAATCGTAGGCGTTATGACATCATGAATAGGCTCTGTTATGGGGGAGTATTCATTGTATGTCAGAGTGTTTGTTGTTGCATGTTTTGGTATAGGGATGGGTAGAAGTCCGTGGTTGGTAAGTGGTGTTGTTTGAAGGTTTTAATACTTTGTTTGAGGCGCTTATGGATCATCTAACCTTATTATTAAAGCATGTGCTTGTTGTGTGGGAAATTTATATAGTAAACTTTAAAAGGAAAAGTCTATGAACTTGAAGAAAAAAATATTACAAAATAGCAGCTCTCTTGTTTCTGCTTTTATAGCTTTGGCGATGGTTGCACAACAAGTTTCAGCAAAAACACCCGCTGATACCCTTGTGATGGCTTGGAATCTTGACGCAATCAGTACATTTGATCCTGCGCAGCTCAATGATGTTTATGGAAGTGAAATTGTTCGCAACGTTTGTGATAACTTGATCAGTGCTGCGACAGATGATCCTGCTAAAATGGTTCCTGCTTTAGCAACGCATTGGGATGTTTCAGGTGATGATCACAGTACGGTGATTACTTTTCATTTGCGTGATGGTTTGAAGTTTAATAATGGCAGATCAGCCAATGCCAATGATCTTGTTTGGGGTATGAAGCGGGTTGTCAAATTGAAGATGGGTAATGCGGCAATTTTTAATGAATATGGAATTGTAGAACAAAATGTTGATGATGCTTTGCAAGCTCCTGATAAGAAAACAGTTGTGATGAAATTTGATAAACCTTATCCAGCAGAACTTATTCTTAATAATATTGTTGCAAGTCCTGCAACAGCTTTGCTTGATCGTAACACGATTATGAAACACGAAAAAGATGGTGATTTGGGAAATCAGTATTTGAAGAGTCATGCTGCTTGTGTTGGTCCTTATCAGTTAAAAAGTTGGCGCCCTGGAGAAGCTCTTTTGTTGCGTGCAAGCTCTCACTATTGGGGACAAGCGCCTAAACTGAAGCAGATTTTAATTCGCCATGTTGCAGAGCCCGGAACACAACGTTTGTTGTTGCAAAAGCACGATATTGATGTTGCTCGTAATTTGACACCTGAAGATCTTGCAGATCTGCAAAAAACAACAGATGTTAAAGTTGAAAGAGTGTTAGTGCCAACTATGATGTACTGGGGATTCAATACGACGAATCCTATTTTTGCTAAAGAAAAAGTGCGCTTGGCGATGCGTTATCTCATAGATTATGAAGGTCTTGGCAAGAAGCTTCTCAAAGGTGTTGGTGTTCCACGGGCCAGTTTTATTCCTCTTGGCAACTTTGGGGCTTTAGATGAAAAAGAAGGGCAACCCTTTACATTTAATATTGCAAAAGCCAAGCAGCTTTTAGCAGAAGCTGGTTATCCGAATGGATTTGAGGCAAATTTTCTCGTATCAAATGCTCCTTATAGGGTGTTAGTTGCTCAGTCACTCCAAGATAGTGCCGCAAAGGCAGGGGTGCGTCTTAAAATTGAACGGATGGCCGGTACACAGTTGTTTTCTAAACTTTATGCACGGGCTTTTGATACGATTTTTGTCGGATGGAATAACGATTCTGCGGATCCGCATACAATGGCTTCACGTCTTGTTTATAATCCAGATAATCGGCTTGAGGCTAAAAATACAGCCTATCCTAGTTGGCAGCATGGGTATTTGGATGAAACGATGAATCAAAAAGTTGAAGAAGCGTTGTTTCAAAAAGATCCGCAAAAACGAGCGCAACTCTATGCTGATTTACAACGTGAATTGATGCAAAAAGGACCTTATGCGTTTATCTTTCAGAAATATACCGTTATCGCGATGACGCCTGATATCAAAAAGTGGGTTTGGAATAGTGCGCCACATATTTTTTATAGTAAAATTGAAAAATAAGAGTGTCTTCAATGCTGTTCAATAGATAAAGGGCATTGTCATGATATATTCGGCGTATTGTATAAATTTTAAGCTTTGCAATGCGTCGAAGATCATAAGTAATGCGTGATATATTGTTGAATATCTTTTCAAGACATTCGTTTAAAGAGATTTTTCATTCTCATTATAGGTGTATTGAAGTGGATGTTAAGATCGATATTTCAATTTCTCTGAATTAGAAAGAGGTCAATTTATTTGTTAAAAAACTGAGTATAACATAAAGAACGAAGTGTAACAAATGTCGCGGAATTTAGTCGTGCTAAAGGTGCAAAGGTTTTGCGATGTTGAAGGAAAGTTTTGTTATGAGGGGTACACAAGGGATATCAGTTTTTTATGGTGTTCATATTTTCTTTTGCTTTGAAAGATGATGAGATGCCAATTGAAGGGTGCTATTTTACGGGGAGTGATGAAAAAATTAAATTTTCTTTTGAAGAAGGAATAAAAGTCGTTGCATTTGGCAAATTAACGAGTTTTTCTGTTTTATCAAATAGTCAAATTGTTATGAAGGCTCTTTGTTATTAAGGTACTTGAGCCAAAAGGGGTAGTGTTTTGATGGTATAGAATACGCCGGAAGAAATACGAGACAAGCTTGCTTAACAAGATAGAAAAAATACAGGTTTTATAGTCTTCAATAGTAGGCGTTATGATATCGTGAATAAGCTCTGTTGTTGGTGAGCGTTCATTGTATATCAGAGTGTTTTCCTTTGTATGTTTTAGTTTGGCTTATAAATGTAGACAGGAGGAGTCATTGGCAAGAGGTGCTTGTTCTTGAAGGTTTTAAAGTTTGATCTTTAGGAGCCTATCGTTCGTCTAAACTTAATTATTAAGCACGTTTTGCTGCATGGGGAATTTATACAATAAACGTTAAAAGGAAAATTCTATGAACGTGAAAGGTTCTATGAACGTGAAAAGAAAAATATTGAAAAAGGGCAGTTCTTTTATTTCTGCTGTTCTTGCAATGGGGATGTTTGTGCAACAAGTTTCAGCGAAAACACCTGCCGATACGCTTGTGATGGCTTGGAATCTCGATCCAATAAGTACATTTGACCCTGCACAACTCAATGATCGTTATGGAATTGAAGTGGTTAATAATATTTGTGATAATTTAGTCGTTTCTGCTACAGATGATGCTGCTAAAATGGTTCCCTCGTTAGCGAAGAGTTGGGATGTTTTAAGTGATGACCAGAGTACGGTGATTACTTTTCATTTGCGTGATGGTTTAAAGTTTTATGATGGTCGTCCTGCGAATGCCAATGATCTTGTTTGGGGTATGAAGCGGGTTGTCAAATTAAAATTGTCTAATGCGGCAACATTTAATGAATATGGGATTACAGAACAAAACGTTGATGAGGCTTTTCAAGCACCAGATGAGAAAACGGTGGTGATGAAATTTGATAAGCCTTATCCAGCAGAGCTCATTCTTAGCAATATTTCCACTAATCGCACTGCTGCTTTGCTTGATCGTGAGACACTCATGAAAAACGAACAAGATGGCGATATGGGAAACCGATATTTGGCCAGTCATTCTGCTTGTGTTGGTCCTTATCAGCTAGAGAGTTGGCGTCCTGGAGAAGGGATTTTGTTGCGTGCAAGCTCCAATTATTGGGGTGAGGCGCCTAAATTGAAGAAGATTTTAATTCGCCATGTCGCGGAACCTGGAACACAACGTTTATTGTTGCAAAAACACGATATCGATGTTGCACGTAATTTGATGCCAGAGGATTTGGCCGATCTCCAAGCAACAACGGATATTAACGTTGAAAAAGTGTTGGCGCCCTCCATGATCATATGGGGGTTTAATACGACAAACCCTATTTTTGCCAATGAAAAAGTGCGTTTAGCGATGCGCTATCTTATTGACTATGAAGGTCTCGGTAAGACGCTTCTCAAAGATGTTGGTGTTCCACGGGCAAGTTTTATTCCTCTTGGTAATCTTGGAGCTTTGGATGAAAAAGAAGGACAACCCTTTAAACTTGATTTTCAAAAAGCAAAGCAACTTTTAACAGAGGCGGGTTATCCGGATGGTTTTGAGGCCAGTATTTTTGCTGGTGCCTCTCCTTATCCTTTTGCGTTGCCTATTGCTCAGTCCCTCCAAGACAATGCAAAAAAAGTGGGGGTACGTTTTAAAATTGAACGTTTCGTAGGTACGCAGTTATTTTCAAAATTTTATGCGCGTGGTTTTGATACGATTTTTTTCGGATGGAATAATGGCTCTGCAGATCCCCATACAATGGCATCACGTCTTATTTACAATCCTGATAATCGGTTTGAGGCTAAAAATACAGGCTATGCGAGTTGGTGCCATGGGTATTTGGATGAAACGATGAATCAAAAGGTTCAAGAAGCGTTGTTTGAAAAAGATTCTCAAAAACGAGTGCAAATGTACGCTGATTTGCAACGTGAATTTATGCAGAAAGGACCTTATGCTTTTATCTATCAGACATATGTTTCTGTAGCGATGACACCTGATGTCAAAAAATGGGTTTGGAATAGTGCACCACGCATTTTTTATAGTGCAATTGAAAAATAAGAAGGTATCAGGTTTATAAAATATAAAAAACATGATCATGTATATTTAATGTATTGCAAAGCTCTTTAACACTTTGCAGTACGTTGAATTTTATAGGGAATGGATTACTATGTTGTGTAGAGAATTTTATTTCAAAACATTCTATTGGGAAGAGAGGTTATTTATCTCGATAAATTCTACGTGTATAGAAAGTAATAAATTTATTTGTTGCAAAAGACAGGTGTAAAGAATAAAGCAAAATTTAGTGTTTATGAAAAAATGGGGGACTTTAAAATGTTTTAGTGAAAAAACTATTTTATGCAGGTACGTGGGGAAACATCAAGCTACTCTTCTTATACCTCAGGTTACACTCCTTATGGCTTAAAATATGATAATCTATAGGTTCGAAGCTGTTATTTGATACGGAGTTATAATAAGGTTCGAGTTTTCTTCTTAAGAAGGGTGAATATGGCGACTAAAAATTTATTCAGAATCATCAAAATATCAAATTGTTTTGAGGGTTTTGAAGCAATTAGAGTAACGCTTTGATGATACTTTTTAGAAAATAACAAGAAGAAACTTGAAGAAGAAATCTTTTGGATGAAGCAAAGAAAAATTTTGGACTGATATGCTCTGAATTGTAAGTGCAGTGATGTCGCGTGCTATCGTGCGTGATAGCTTTATTTTAATCAGATCGTTTTGCGTTGCATATGTTCATTTGTCCTATACGTGTTCGGGGAGAATGAGCTTTTGAAAAGTGGCTGCTACTCTTGGAGGTTTTGATATTTTACCTCTGGGAGGCGTGTTTTCTAAGCATGATCTTATCATTTTTGCATGTTGTCACATGGGGAAGTTATACAATAACCTTAAATCTTAAAAGGAAAATTCTATGAACGTGAAAAGAAAAATATTGAAAAAAGGCAGTTCTTTTGTTTCTGCTGTTCTTGCAATGGGGATGTTTGTGCAACAAGTTTCAGCGAAAACACCTGCTGATACGCTTGTGATGGCTTGGAATCTTGATACAATAAGTACATTTGATCCCGCACAAATCAATGACCGTTATGGTAATGAAGTTCTTGTTAATGTTTGTGATAATTTAGTCGTTTCTGCTACAGATGATGCTGCTAAAATGGTTCCTTCTTTAGCGAAGAGTTGGGATGTTTCAAGTGATGATCAGAGTACGGTGATTACTTTTCACTTGCGTGATGGTTTAAAGTTCAACGATGGTCGTCCTGCGAATGCTAATGATCTTATTTGGAGCATGAAGCGGGTTGTTCAATTGAAGATGGCTACTGCGGCGACATTTAATGAATATGGTATCACAGAACAAAACGTTGATGAGGCTTTTCAAGCACCGGACGACAAAACGGTGGTGATGAAATTTGATAAACCTTATCCAGCAGAGCTCATTCTTAGCCATTTTGCCACTAGTCGTACTCTTGCTTTGCTTGATCGTGAGACACTCATGAAACACGAAAAAAATGGTGATATGGGAAACCGGTATTTGGCAAGCCATTCTGCTTGCGTTGGTCCTTATCAGCTAGAGAGTTGGCGCCCTGGAGAAGGAATTTTGTTGCGTGCAAGCTCCAATTATTGGGGTGAGGCGCCTAAATTGAAGAAGATTTTAATTCGCCATGTTGCGGAACCTGGAACACAACGTTTATTGTTGCAAAAACACGATATCGATGTTGCACGTAATCTGATGCCAGAGGATTTGGCAGATCTCCAAGCAACAACGGATATTAAAGTTGAAAGAGTGTTAGAGCCATCCGTGATCATATGGGGGTTCAATGTGACAAACCCTATTTTTGCCAATGAAAAAGTGCGTTTAGCGATGCGCTATCTTATTGACTATGAAGGTCTCGGTAAGACGCTTCTCAAAGATGTTGGTATTCCACGTGCAAGTTTTATTCCTCTTGGTAATCTTGGAGCTTTGGATGAAAAAGAAGGACAACCCTTTAAACTTGATCTCCAAAAAGCAAAGCAACTTTTAACAGAGGCAGGTTATCCGGATGGTTTTGAGGCCAGTATTTTTGCCGGTGCCTCTCCTTATCCTTTTGCGTTGCCTATTGCTCAGTCTCTCCAAGACAATGCAAAAAAGGTGGGGGTGCGTTTTAAAATTGAACGCTTCGTAGGCACGCAGTTATTTTCAAAACTATCTGCACGTACTTTTGATACAATTTTTTTCGGATGGAATAATGATTCTGCGGATCCTCATACAATGGCTTCACGCCTTATTTATAATCCAGATAATCGGCTTGAGGCTAAAAATACAGGCTATGCGAGTTGGTGCCATGGGTATTTTGATGAAACGATGAATCAAAAGGTTCAAGATGCGTTGTTTCAAAAAGATCCCAAAAAACGGGCGCAAATGTATGCTGATTTGCAACGTGAATTTATGCAGAAAGGACCTTATGCTTTTATTTATCAGACGTATCACACGATAGCGATGACACCTGATGTCAAAAAATGGGTTTGGAATAGTGCTCCACGTATTTTTTATAGTGCAATTGAAAAATAAGTGGATTTTAATGCTGTAAAATACAACAAGAATGAAATCATGATAACTTCAGCGTTTTGTATGGGGGTTAAGAACTTTGCAAAACGTTGAAGCTTATCGGTAGCGCATTGATATGTTGTGTATAGAATGTAATTTCAAGATACGCTATTTAAAGAGCTCTTTTATCTTATTACGCCATAAAATACTGTTGTTTAGAGCGGTGATATAAGGCATGAAAAGCTTTACATATTAAGTGTTTTTAGATATCGTGATCAGTATTCAGGGTAGGCTTGGCTGTCGCGCCTATGAAGTAAACCGCATGGAGTGGTCAGCAGGTGTAACCCCACCGAGAGAAGCTAGTCCGGTGGACTGATAGTAATCTCCATCCTTTGAGATGTTGGGAGGAAATCAATTTCGTTAAAATTAAAAATGTGTTTGTGTGAATGTTAAGACTGAATATTTCAATTTCCGTGAATTGAAAAATGGCAAATTTGTTTGATGAAAAAATAAGTGCAACGAATGTTGCGGAATTTACTGTTTCCGAAATAGCAGGGGCTTTAAAGCGTGTTGTTGAGGAAAAGTTTGGTTATGTACGGGTGCGTGGGGAGATATCAGGTTACCGTGGTGCTCATGCTTCAGGACATGCTTATTTTGCTTTAAAAGATGATAAGGCGCGGTTGGAAGCTGTTATTTGGCGTGGAGTGATGGAAAAGCTCAAATTTCCTCCTGAAGAAGGGATGGAAGTGGTTGCTGTTGGTAGACTTACGACGTATCCAGGATCATCAAAATATCAAATTGTCATTGAGGCTCTTGAACCAACTGGGGTTGGTGCTTTGATGACACTTCTTGAAAATCGTAAGAAAAAGTTTTTAGAAGAAGGTTTATTTGATGAAGCTAAGAAAAAAGCTTTGCCTTATATGCCTCGAATTATAGGCGTTGTAACATCACCAACAGGTGCTGTTATTCGTGATATTATTCATCGTATATCCGATCGTTTTCCGTTGCATATTTTGGTTTGGCCTGTACGTGTTCAGGGGGAAACAAGTGGGAAAGAAGTGGCTGCTGCTGTTGAAGGGTTTAATGCGTTGCCTTTAGGAGGCGTTGTTCCTAAGCCTGATCTTCTTATTGTTGCACGGGGGGGGGGGAGTTTAGAAGATTTGTGGGGATTTAATGACGAAGCTGTTGTTCGTGCTGTTTATGAATCTTCTCTTCCTGTTATTTCTGCTGTTGGGCATGAAACGGACTGGACCTTGATTGATTATGTGGCTGATTGGCGCGCTCCAACTCCCACTGCTGCAGCAGAACGGGCTGTTCCTGTTAAGCTTGATCTCGAGGTGCTGGTGGCATCGCTTGGTGCACGTTTGCGCACGGGACTTGCGCGTTATTTTGATTTTTATCGACAAAAACTGCGTGCTGCTCTACGAGCTCTTCCGACTGCCGATCAACTTTTTGCTCTACCACGGCGTGGTTGTGATGAAATTTCAAGTCGATTACAGCGTGCTCTTTGTGTGAGCTACGATAAAAAACGTTTTTCTTTTCATGCACTTGGTGTGCGTCTTTCACCGCGTTTGCTTAATACTGAAAAAGCACAACGCAATACAAAGGAATATACGGCACGTCTTCAGCGTGCTTTTGTGCGTAGTGTGGAAAAACAACGTGCTGGGTTAGAGGTAGTATCTAGGCTTTTAAGGAGCACTTCATATCAGAATATTTTGGAGCGCGGTTTTGTTTTGGCTTTGGGGAAAGAGAATAAGCCCATTAAACGCTTGGCTCAGTTTCCTGAAACGGGGCACATAAATTTACGTTTTTTTGATGGTGATATCCGTGTTGCAACACAAGAGCCTGTTTCCGCTAAACGTTCAAAACATAAGCAAATAAAATCGCCTAGTGATGATCAAGGAATGCTCTTTTAATACGGGGGGTAATGCAATGCTTGCGGAAGGTCTTCTTAAGGGAGTGGATGGAAAAGTTCGTTGCGCATGGGCTGGAACGGATCCACTTTATTGTGCTTATCATGATAATGAATGGGGAAAGCCTGTTTTTGAGGATATCCATTTGTTTGAAAAAATTTGTCTTGAAGGTTTCCAAGCGGGGCTTTCTTGGTTGACAATTTTAAAAAAACGCTCTTCTTTTCGCATTGCATTTGATCACTTTGACTTTGAAAAGATTGCTCATTATGATGAGCTAAAGGTGCTAATGTTAATGCAGAATAAAGACATTGTTCGCCATCAAGGAAAAATTCAATCGGTGCTTAATAATGCATTGAGAGCACAGGAAATTATAACAGAGTGGGGGAGTTTGTCCCACTATTTTTGGTCTTTTCAACCACCACAATCAGAGCGTTATGAAAAGATAGACTTTCAAACACTGTCGGCTCATCCCATAACTCCTGCTTCTCTTCGTCTTTCTCAAGACTTGAAGAAACGTGGCTGGACATTCGCTGGCCCCACAATTTGTTATGCTTTTATGCAGTCTGTAGGGATTGTTAATGATCATCTTGAAGGATGTTTTTGTCGATAAATTGGCAAATTTTCTTTTGTAAGAGTAATGATCAATAGGATAATAATTGAATTATTTAATAAATGTATAAATTATACAATTCCACTGTATAAGATAATTGAAATATACAAACTATAGAATATCAATGATTTTTTATTGTTGTTGGCACTAAAAACGATAAAGGTATAATTTTGAGGATGAAAAAACAGACGCAAAAAGGAGTGATATCTTAACTGTTATGTATCTGAAGTGAGATAATGGTAATGTCTTGTATGTTTTAAAGAAACATTTAGTACACCAAAGCCCATTTCGCGACGCAGCCCGTGAATGGTATGACAGATAAGTCCATAATGCACTCCATCTTTAGGTTTATGAAGGAGCAAATCGGCACCATCACACATTTACTAGCTCTCAATGTTGGGAAACAGTTTTTGGCATTTGTAATGGTTCAGAAGAGTTTTTTTATTTCCGTTAATAACATGACTGTTATAATTAATTGAATATTTTATTCATGTTTGTTGACGAATGCAAAGTGGTTGTTAGATGGGGTGCTGTTGTTGCATTGTTTTTCTTTGCTTATATGACTGTTGGTTTATTTATATGTAGGTTGATTGCCCAATGCTTACCTAGGCAATATAAAATGAAATGCAGCGATGAAAAATTGAAGTTAAATGACTCAAGCTGCTTGTGTTGGGTTTTATTATCTGATAGCTTTCCTCTATTAGTAGAGTGATCTTGCCGCGTGTGCGCTCCAATTTTTTGGAAGATGATTAAGCTCATGCAGGCTTGTATCCACTACATTGCTTCGTTGAATCTCTGTATGTTTCCGCTGGAAACGAGAGTTCTGTTGCTGTATGTTGTTTTCTGCTCTATTTTTATAGTGGTAAAGCAATGATGCACACTAAAGTTTAGAAGGGTTTATATTCGTTATGTCTTTAGGGGGGAAACGTCTAATGAATTTTATTTTTATCAATGAGAGAATGCATTTTAGTGTGTATTCTTTTATTGTAAGCTTTATTTTTCAAAAGATTAAGCAGATTTTTGTAGGGGGTAGCGTTTTAGAAAAGATATTTTCTTATGTCTTTCTGCTGTTTCAGTGCCGTTTTGGTCATGTAGTAAAGATGCGCCGCATCTTGAAACTGAGTGTTTGAGGGGGATGACTATTTTTAAAGTTTGCATATTTTATTTTAAATGTCGCCTAAAGGAATAGAATAATGAATTCATAAATTTTTGCGTAATGATTTTTTTAAAGCTCACTATTTTTTTGGGCGACAAGGCTTATTGATGATTAATAGGGAACTGATATAGTGTATATATCATATGCAAAGAGGTTATGAAAAGAATGTAATACTGGTTAGTAAAACATATATTGCATGTTCGCTGTGGTTTATTGAGACGTAAGTCAATGAATTTATCAAGTAGATGACTCTGTGTAGGTGATTAAAAATATAGGCGATTAGAACGTATTTATTCAATGCTATAATTATAAATTTGCTATATTATTTCAGCGTCATTAATTGATAAAAATAAATAAAGGGAAAAGTTTATGAACTTGAAGAAAACAATATTGAAAAGTAGCAGCTCTCTTGTTTCTGCTCTTATGGCATTGGCGATGGTTGCACAACAAGTTTCAGCAAAAACACCGGCTAATACCCTTGTGATGGCTTGGAATCTTGATGCAATCAGTACGTTTGATCCCGCACAACTTAATGATGTTTATGGAAGTGAAATTATTTACAATATTTGTGATAACTTGGTGAGTACTGCGACAGATGATCCTGCTAAAATGGTTCCCGCTTTAGCAACACATTGGGATGTTTCAGGTGATGATTACAGTACGGTGATTACTTTTCATTTACGTGATGGTTTGAAGTTTAATGATGGCAGATCAGCCAATGCCAATGATCTTGTTTGGGGTATGAAGCGGGTTGTCAAATTGAAGATGGGTAATGCGGCAATTTTTAATGAATATGGAATTACAGAACAAAATGTTGATGATGCTTTGCAAGCTCCCGATGAGAAAACGGTTGTGATGAAATTTGATAA
The DNA here is from genome assembly GCF_042193395.1 of Bartonella sp. TT29SHDZB. Classification (NCBI taxonomy): domain Bacteria; kingdom Pseudomonadati; phylum Pseudomonadota; class Alphaproteobacteria; order Hyphomicrobiales; family Bartonellaceae; genus Bartonella; species Bartonella sp. TT29SHDZB. The sequence continues at coordinate 11,870 of NZ_JBHILQ010000012.1, read as the reverse complement.
GCCTTATCCAGCAGAACTTATTCTTAATAATATTGTTGCGAGTCGTGCAACAGCTTTGCTTGATCGTAAGACGATTATGAAACACGAAAAAGATGGCGATTTTGGAAATCAGTATTTGAAGAGTCATGCTGCTTGTGTTGGTCCTTATCAGTTAAAAAGTTGGCGCCCTGGAGAAGCTCTTTTGTTGCGTGCAAGCTCTCACTATTGGGGACAAGCGCCTAAACTGAAGCAGATTTTAATTCGCCATGTTGCAGAGCCCGGAACACAACGTTTGTTGTTGCAAAAGCACGATATTGATGTTGCTCGTAATTTGACACCTGAAGATCTTGCAGATCTGCAAAAAACAACAGATGTTAAAGTTGAAAGAGTGTTAGTGCCAACTATGATGTACTGGGGATTCAATACGACGAATCCTATTTTTGCTAAAGAAAAAGTGCGCTTGGCGATGCGTTATCTCATAGATTATGAAGGTCTTGGCAAGAAGCTTCTCAAAGGTGTTGGTGTTCCACGGGCCAGTTTTATTCCTCTTGGTAACTTTGGGGCTTTAGATGAAAAAGAAGGGCAACCCTTTAAACTTGATATTGCAAAAGCCAAGCAGCTTTTAGCAGAAGCTGGTTATCCGAATGGATTTGAGGCAAATTTTCTCGTGTCAAACACTCCTTATACTTTGTTACTTGCTCAGTCACTTCAAGATAGTGCTGCACAGGCGGGCGTGCGTCTTAAAATTGAACGTGTAGCAGGTACACAGTTGTTTTCAAAAGTTAATGCACGGGCTTTTGATACGGCTTTTATCGGATGGAATAACGATTCTGCGGATCCTCATACCATGGCTTCACGTCTTGTTTATAATCCAGATAATCGTTTTGAGGCTAGAAATACAGCCTATCCTAGTTGGCAGCATGGGTATTTTGATGCCAAGATGAATCAAAAAGTTGAAGAGGCGTTATTTCAAAAAGATCCGCAAAAACGGGCACAACTCTATGCTGATTTACAACGTGAACTTATGCAAAAAGGACCTTATGCGTTTATCTTTCAACAGTATAGCGTTGTCGCGATGACTCCTGATGTCAAAAAATGGGTTTGGAATAGTGCACCGCGTATTTTTTATAGTGCAATTGAAAAATAAGCGTGTCTTTTTAATGTTATCAAAGCTAAAAAGAGCTTAATCATAATTGCATGATGAAAATATTCTCCCATATAAGAGCTCTTCAGTTTTTTAAGGATGAAACTGTGAGGGATCTTTGTGCAGTATATGATTAAGGTCGTTTATAGGGGGGATGAATATGGGAAGTTTATATTGGGGAGGTTTTTTTGTTTATCGTTACAGATTCTCTGCATTCCGAATATAGATTGATATATAAGAGAATTACTTTATAGATGCTTGGTTCGATTAAATGAAGTTGATGTTTGATGCCATGCTATTTAAAAGAGCAAAATCATAATCACTTTGTGTGAAAAGGTACAGGAATACAATAGAAAGAGATAAAATGGGAAAACAAAGAATATTAAAAAAATTTTCTATTTTATTAAGCGCAATCGTTTTTTTTAATGGGGCTGTAACATCGGCATTCAGTACCTCATCTAAAGATATATTGGTAATGGCATGGAATATTGATTCAATTAGTAGTTTTGATCCAGCGCAAACTGTTGAGGTTGTGACGAGTGAGTTATTGACGAATATTTGCAGCGCGTTAGTGCAATATGATGAGCATGACCCTACAAAAATTCGCCCTGCTATGGCAAAATCTTGGGATGTTTTAGATAATGGCAAAAGAATAGTTTTTCATCTTCGTGATGATTTAAAGTTTAATGACGGAAGGACGGCTACAGCGCAAGATCTGGTATGGTCGATGCGGCGGATTATTAAATTAGGATTAAGCTATGCTCAATCTTTAATGGATTATGGATTTACCAAAAACAATGTTGAAACAAATATTCAGGCTCTTGATGATAAGACTCTACAATTAAAATTAGATAAACCCTATCCTATTCAGCTCATATTGACTGTTATTGGACAATCTTATGCTTCTGCTTTGCTTGATCGGGAAACAATTGAAGCACAGAGTATTAACGGTGATATGGGGAATAAATATTTAGCAACACATACAGCTTGTGTTGGACCTTATAAATTGGTGAGCTGGTCTCCAGGAGATAAAGTTGTGTTAGAGGCGACACAGCATTATTGGGGCGATGTACCTAAAATTAAGCAGATTGTTGTGCAGCATGTAGCGGATTCATCAAGTCAAAGACTTCTTTTGGAAAAAGGTGATGTGGATATCGTGCGTGATCTTTCTTCAGAGGATATTTTAGATCTTGAAAAAAAGGGAGGCCCAGTCAAAATTAGTCGTGTTTTGCGTCCGCAGATTATTTACCTATCGTTAAATAATAAGAATGCAATTTTTGCGAATGAAAAGGTCAGATTGGCACTTCGTTATTTGGTTGATTATGAAGGTCTTGGAAAAACTGTTCTGAAAGGGATTGCTATTCCTCGGGCAACTTATATGTCCTTGGGTGTTCCAGGTGCTTTAGATGAAAAAGAAGGCTTGCCTTTTCAGTTGGATTTGAAAAAAGCAAAACAACTGATTACTGAAGCTGGTTATCCTAATGGGTTCAAAGCTAATCTTTTAGTTGGAAGCCTTAGTTATATGTCGTCTGTTGCACAGTCTATTCAAGCCAATGCACGCAAAATTGGTGTTGAGCTTACAATTGAAAAAATGGCACAAAATCAATTGTTGAGCCGTGTACGTGGTGGAAACTATGATACTGCACTTATGGGGTGGGGGAGTGCCGATCCTGATGGACATCCAGCTTCATTAAATCACGTGTTTAATCCTGATCCAACATTTACAAAAAAGCACAATATGTATTTAGCTTGGCGTGCTGGGTATTATGATAAAAATATTAATAACATGGTGATGGATGCTTTGTTTGAGCAAGATCACAATAAGCGCATTGTGCAATATCGTACTTTACAGCATTATGTGCTAGAGCATGGTCCTATGGTTTATTTATTTCAGACATATTATACCGTTGGTATGGGACCTGATGTCAAAAAATGGATTTGGAACAGTTATAGACTTTATTACAATGAAGCAGAAAAATAAAAAGAAGCATGTTATAGAGAAGGATTGTAGAACATGCTTAATAAGAGGTTGTTTCGTTATATGAAAAAAGGTATTTGCTTTATGTTGTGTCGCTACAGAGGGGATTTTTATAATGGTTTTGCCACTTTCAGAGACTGAAAGAGCTGTATCAGAAAAGCAGAAAAAATTATTTTTATGGGATTTTTTATGCAAAGGATTGAAACTTCTTATTTCAGTTTTTATCACATTGCTTGGGTTGGTGACGATTACTTTTTTTCTTGGTCATCTTCTTCCTCTAGATCCGGTTCTATCTATTCTTGGTGATAATATCAGTCAGGAAGCTTATGATGCAATGTATTATAAGCTGGGTCTTGATAAGCCGTTGATTGTCCAATATTGGAAGTATCTTCATAATGTATTTTTGTTTGACTTTGGAGATGCTTTAACTTCTGGGCGACCTGTTCTAGCCGATATTATGCGTGTATTTCCTGCAACATTAGAGCTTGCAACCGTTGCTATTGTTATTGGCACAACTCTTGGAATTCCATTTGGTGTTTTTGCAGCAATGTATCGCGATTCATTTATTGATTATGTTGTCCGTGTTTTTACACTTGTAAGTTATTCTACTCCAACATTTTGGCTCGGATTAATGGCGTTGTTAATATTTTACGCCAAGCTTGGCTGGGTTGGTGGCCCAGGACGACTTGATTTTCTTTATGAATATTCTTTTGAACCAAAAACAGGTTTTTTCCTTTGGGATACTGCAAGCCAAGGACAATGGGAGGCTTTTGGTAATGTTTTTAGTCACGTTATTATGCCTGCTTTGATCTTGGCTTTCGGTGCTATGGCTTATATTAGCCGTATGACTCGTGGGTTTATGATTGAGCAGCTTAATCAGGAATATATCATTACTGCACGTGTAAAGGGATTATCGTGGGCGCGAACCGTTTGGGGGCATGCCTTTCGAAATGCTGCTGTTCAAATTATTACCGTTGTTGCACTTTCTTATGCTTTTTTATTAGAAGGTGCTGTTTTAACGGAGACAGTTTTTGCTTGGCCTGGTTTTGGACATTACTTGACAAATGCTCTTTTAGCCGGAGATATGAATGCAGTTGTAGGATGTACTTTACTTGTAGGATTTATCTTTGTCGCCATTAATTTATTTTCTGATTTGCTTTATCGCATTTTTGATCCAAGGACACGTTGAATATGACAGTAAGTAATCATCATAAATCGCAATCATCATCTTCTTTGGGTAGTTGGTTAAACGATCCTGTTCCAAACTCCATAATTCAAGCGAACATACAAAGAATTTATCACGCACTGGCTAAGTTTTTTCATAACTTTTCGGCTGTATTCGGTCTGCTTATTATTTGTATTATTATCATATGTGCATTTTTTGCTCCTTGGATTGCTACGCATGATTTTCTTAGCAATGATCTAGGTCATCGGTTACAGCCACCCTCTATGGCGCATTATTTTGGAACAGATGAATTGGGACGTGACATTTTTAGTCGCCTTGTTTTTGGTTCCCGTATTACTCTTTATGTTGTTTTTCTTACAACAGTTATTGTAGGTCCAATAGGGCTTATTGTTGGAACTGTATCTGGTTATATGGGGGGATGGGTTGATACTGTGCTCATGCGTATTGTCGATATTTTTCTTGCTTTTCCAGGTTTGATTTTAGCTCTTGCCTTTTCAGCCGCATTGGGACCAGGGATTGAAAATGCTTCTATTGCAATTTCAATTGCAGCATGGCCGCCAATTGCACGTTTAGCACGTGCTGAGACTTTGACAATACGTTCTTCTGATTATGTTTCTGTAGTTCGCTTGCAAGGAGCTTCTGCTTGGCGAATTATTTTGTTTCATGTTGCACCCATGTGTATTCCTTCAGTGATTGTACGATTAACTTTAGATATGTCTGGAATTATTTTAACGGCTGCTGGTCTTGGTTTTTTAGGGTTGGGAGCTCAACTGCCAAGTCCTGAATGGGGTGCGATGCTTTCTTCAGGGCGGGAATTTATGATGACAAATTGGTGGTTGGCGGCAATACCAGGCTGTGCAATATTATTTGCAAGTCTTGCTTTCAACCTTTTAGGTGATGGTCTTCGTGATGTATTGGATCCACGCAATGGGTAATAAATTATTAGAAGTAGAAGATTTACGTATTTCTTTTCCTACAACGCGCGGCATTTCAGAAGTTGTGCGTGGCGTTAGTTTTTCTGTTGGAAAAGAAAAAATTGGAATTGTTGGTGAATCCGGATCTGGAAAATCGATGACTGGGCGCGCAATACTAAGGTTAAGTCCAAAAGCAGCCATTGTTAAAGCTAAAAAAATGCGCTTTGAGGATGTTGATTTATTGGCCGCAAGTGAACCTCAGATGCGAAAAATCCGTGGGAAACGTATTTCAATGATTTTACAGGACCCCAAATATTCACTTAATCCATTAATACGGATCGGAGAACAGATTATGGAGGCTTACCGTATTCATTATCGTGTTTCAAAAGCTGAAGCGCGGGAGCGCACCATATCTATGTTAGAATCTGTTCATATTCGTGATCCTGAACATGTGATGCGTCTCTTTCCTCATGAAATATCTGGGGGGATGGGGCAGCGTGTGATGATTGCAATGATGCTCATTCCAAAACCTGATTTAATTATTGCCGATGAACCAACATCTGCGCTTGATATTACGGTCAGACGGCAAGTTTTATCCGTATTAGATGAACTTGTGACAAAATCTGGAACGGGACTTATTTTCATTAGTCATGATTTAAATATGATTGCTGATTTTTGTGATCGTATTTTGGTGATGTATGCGGGGCGTGTGTTAGAAGAGTTGCCTGCTTCTGATTTGTCTCACGCTTGTCATCCTTATACGAAGGCGTTGCTCGCGAGTTTGCCACGGCTTGATAATCCAGTTGATATTTTGGCTGTTCCTGAACGTGATCCTGATTGGTTGTATAATCCTACGATTGTTAATGGTGTTGAGGAGGTTCCTCATGACAAATTGTGAGAATATTATTGATGTTTCTAATTTATCTGTAACTTTTGGTCATAGGCATAAGGCAGTAACAGTTGTTAAAAATGTTAATTTTCATATTAAGCGTGGTGAAGCTTATGGTTTGATTGGTGAATCCGGATGTGGAAAGTCAACTATTTTGAATACATTGGTGGGGCTTATTCCAGATTATAGTGGAAAGTTCCTTTTTGCTGGACAAGAAGTTGAAAAGAAAAAAAGTAAGGATTTTTTACGCTGTATTCAAATGGTTTTTCAAGATCCTTATGCTTCGCTGCATCCAAGAAAAATGGTCCATACGGTTCTTTCTGAATCGCTCAAAATCCATGGGATGGATAATCAAAGAGAGCGGGTAGAGGATGCTTTAGATTCCGTTGGTTTAGATTCTTCATTTCTTTATCGTTATCCTCATGAGTTGTCTGGAGGGCAGCGTCAGCGTATTGCTCTTGCACGTGCTTTAATTATTGAGCCAGAGGTGTTATTGCTTGATGAGCCAACATCTGCATTGGATGTGTCGGTACAGGCTGAAATTTTAAACTTGTTGAAATCACTGCGCGTGAGAAAAAAGCTTACTTATTTAATGGTATCCCATGATCTTGCTGTTGTTGCACATATTTGTGAACGTGTTGGAATTATGCATAAAGGGATTATTCTTGAAGAGCTTAGCAATGATGAATTGCGTAATCTACATGCGCAACACGATTATACAAAGGAGTTCTTTGAAGCAAGTATAGAGCCTATTGTCCATAGAGATCAAAGAGCATGATCAATTTTACAGAAGAGAAGATGCAATTTTATTTGTTTTGAAGTTTCTAGAGATGTTTGGCGGCATTTTTAAGAGGGAAGAGGATAATAGGATTTTTTCAGTATGAATTTGCTGGGCAGTGTTTGAGCTGTAATATTTTAAATCCTATTAGAACTCCCATTTTGAAATATATGAGTGACTTATAACATACATCCCTTTGTTTGATATTATTGCATTATTTTTTAATTATCATTTTATGTTCAAAAGTTTTATTTTGGGATTTTAAGCATTAAATTTGTGAGAAATAACAAAAGATAGTAATGCTGTATTTTCTAGAAAAGCTTCTCATTATTTTACAATATCATTTTGTTTTTTGTTGTTCTCTGTTTTACAGTTTTATTCTTTATAAAAAGAATTTTTTGTAAAAAATATCCAATAGTCAATGACTGTCTTCAAATATTTCACTGTTTTCTATTAAAAAAAACGCTTATAATAAGCCAGAAAGGCAGAAGTATGCTGCCTTTCTGTTAAATTGAATAGGCTGTTTTTTACAGTCTTGATTTAAAACTGATAGCGTATTCCTCCTGAAAAGCTTGCACCACTTATACCAGTTTTTTGAAGCTTTTGTTGATAGCTGACATCACCATGAAGGGAGAGGTTAGCGGACAATTGTGCACTAATACCAAACCCACTTTCAAGGGAAGTTCCTGAGGGGTCATGTTTATAATCCTTATCGATATGGAGTGTCTGATCATCACCAAAGGTTTTGATCAAGTTTACTTTTCCATAGAAAGACATAGGACGGCTGTTTTCAGTGGCAATGGTTTTTGTCAAACGTCCACCAACACGGATTATCCATTGAGAAGGATTTTACATGTCAATGGTCAGATTATCAGCATCTTTAATGGTATCAAACATCAAATGTTGATAGGCAAGTTGTGCCTGCGGTTCGAATGCTACGCCTTGGATACCCGTTGCAAATTGTTTGCCAACAGTTGTGGAGATCGCCAACATTTTTGCATTTTTCAATTTTGCGGTTGTACTAATGAGGGCATTGGTGATCTTTCCCTTTAGGAAGCCATAGGATAACAGCGTATCAAGATAGAAACCACTGTCACGCTGTTTACTGCCATAGGCGGTAAGTTGAAATGACCATTTATTCAATATGCTCTTACTTGCTGTCTTGCATATTCTTTGGAGTGAAGGAGAGTTGCCCGTAGGTTCCGACAAGACCAAAATGTATTGTAGATATTTTTCCCTTCTGCGCGACAAGGTTAATAGCTCCTTGTAGAGCAGCATAACGAAGATGAGCACTGCTATAACCATATTTACTAGGAGCACTACTTATCAGAAAATAAGCTTCCTGTTTCTCCATAGGCGTATAAGAAAAAGCCATTCCGTTTGTCTTATTCTTTCCTTAAGACAGATGTCGCATATTGGCTAACAGTTGCACTTTGCTTATCCATATCGGTCAATCCAGCATACAAGAGAGCACAGGACATGATAAAATAGCTTGTATTTATGGCACGATGGTTTTTACTTTTTAGTTGCTATCAAGCAGTACTGGTTGTAAGCGAAAATCCCAGAAATTTTTATTTTCTCCTAAAAGGTTTTGTTCAGCATTTGTTTTACTGTGGTTTGATTTTGGTCCATAAGCTTTCAGTATATATTTATAAGGTGAACCACTTATTGTGATATAGTCCTGTGCAAGTTTGAAAGAGTTTTGATTTACTTTCCCAGAAACTTGAATGAGTGAAAGACCACGTGCACTGGTAAGAGCAGAAGCATCTGCTTTAATATTGTTCTTTTCTAAATGTCCAGTGATATAAACCAGTGTAGTACCTGAAACATCACCGTGAATCAGAAGATGGTCAGCTTTTTGTTTGTTTATGGCAGCACTATCACTCCATTCGACGTTGAAATGAATTTCTGCTTTTCCTGTAGCATTGTAGACTTTTTTAGTATTTGGTCTGCCAGATCCTATGTGCAACGTGTGATAATGATTTTCAGTTGGCTCTTCAAAAACAATAGAGCTGTTATTGATGTTAAGGACAGAAATATCAGAACGTGCTCTTTGAGCAATATCAAACAGTTTTTCATTCTGGATTTTTTTATTTGTGCTTGTTTTCAATGTCCATTTCGTATTGTTTTGCAAATCAAAGACTGTTTTGAATTTTTTTTCAGTGCTCACTTTGCCGTCTAAGATGGAGTGATCGGCGTTTAGTGTAAAAACGCTACACATGATGAAGGTGCGCATGTTTTAGCGCGGGATGGTTTGCGCATTGATGTGGACAGTTTTGAGAATGTTGATGGTCTCATTTCTACGCAAGGGGCAGTCAATATTGTTGCTGATAGTGTGATCCAAGCAGGGCACATAGAGATTGAGCGTGGTGACCTTCAACTGACCAGCCATGGTGATTTAAGCAATAGTGGCACAATAGAAAGCAATGATACCATTGCTTTGCATGCGCAAAACACTCTGAACCAAACGGGGCGCATTGTCTCTAAAAAGCGGATAGAGCTCTCAACCGATGGCATCTTGACGCTGGGTGAGACAAGTGAGGTTGGCGCCTATGATGTAACGCTGAAGGCAGGCACACTCACCCAAACTGGGCTTGTGGAAGCGCAAGGCGGGGTACTTACTCTCAACAGCCATGATGTTTTAAGCAATTCCGGTATTATGGTGGGCGGTGTTGTTGATGCGAAGCTTGGGTCTTTAGCCAATTCCGGTCAGCTTTTAGCCAGTGACAGTTTTACGCTTATAGCAGAAAGCCATGATCCGTCATTGGGGCAAGTTGCTCTGGTTTTAAATGGTGAAAACGGTGTACTCAAAAGTGGTGGTGCTTTTGTCTTAACCGCAGATGTTTTGGACAATGCCGGCAGTATTGGCTCAAGTGGTGATGGGGTTGCGCTCAATGTGAGCGCTGATCTGAGTAATAGTGGGCTGATTTATGCCAAGAAATCTGCCATTTTCTCCTTAGATGGGGATTTTATCAATAAGTTTGCCGATGTCATTGCTGAAGACAATCTCATCATCCGTGGCTTAAGTGGAGAGCGGGCTGGTCATGTGATCAACAGCTCGGGGCTTTTAGAAGCCGTGTCAGGCGATATGACCTTCGATGTCTCAGCTCTCACCAACATGCGCGAAGGTGGGGTTGAAGTTAGCGATAAAGTGATTTCTCACAGTTACGTGCGAGGAGAATGGGAAAATATCCCAAATGTTGATAAACACACAAGGATCAAGAAAAATATCGACACTACGATCATTCGTCAGCAGCCTCATTTTATCAATAATGCTGCCCAGATTTTGGTAGGGCGCCATTTCACGGTTCATGCCGGTGATATCCGCAATAGTTATAGTTTGATTGCTGCTAATGGCAACATTGAGATGCAGGGTGATACGCTGCTCAATGAGGGGCGCGATTTAATCGAAACAACCAAGATTGTGACTAAAACACGCTACAGATATAAGCAATGTAGTATCACAAATCCAGGATGTATAGCGCAAGGTGCAGAAGAATGGGACGGTCCTACTTTTACCCAAACAACCAAACGCACTTATGATGCTGTTTACGGCACGATTGAAGCTGGTGGCACGCTTGATGCCAAGTTGACAGGCTATATTGATAATCATGCGGTGCGTGAGGGGGTTGAGCAAGTTGGCTTAAGCTCTGGCGATAAAGGTTTGGCTGGTGTTAAAAACACCGATTTTGACGGTTCCAAACCACTGATTAGTGATGATCGATTAGATGGGATTATCAATGGTTTGAAAGGGCACAAAGGGCTTTTTGCACCAAGCACAAAAACACCCGCACCAGAATCCATACAAGTGCCAACGCAAGATGGGCTTAACTCTGTCAAGACAGAGTTGGCTGGCAGCCAATCACCGGATGTGCCGTTTTTAGTTGAGACGCGACAGGATTTTATCAACCCAAGTAAATTTTTAGGATCGGACTATTACTTAAAAAAGATTGGCAATTATAAGCCTGAGCACGTGTTTAAAAGATTGGGGGATGCTTATTTTGAATATCGTCTGGTGGGTGAGCAAATCTTTGAACTGACAGGCAATCGCACTCTTCTTGATGTTGAAGATCCCAATGCTCAAATGCAAAGGCTCTATGACAATGCTGTGGAGCAGCAAGATCCCTTGGGGTTAGAGCTAGGCAAGCCCTTAACGCCTCAGCAAATTGCTGGGATCAAAAAGGATATGATCTGGCTTGAGACCCACCTTGTCGATGGACAAAAGGTTTTGGTGCCTCATGTTTATTTGGCACCAAACACTTCTTTAGCACAAGATGTTTATGGGGCAAAAACGCAGCAAGGAAACTTCGCCAGTGCTAGAATAAAAGGCAATGGCGTCACTATAGAGACGGACCGTTTTGCCAATAGCGGTACCATATCAAGTAATGGTGCATTGCATGTTTCGACCACGCAAACGTTGTTCAATAATGGTGGGTTTTTGCTTGGCAGCGGTGCTGTAGATCTGAGCAGCCAAGGGCTTTTAGCCAATTCTTCCGGTGTTATTCATGGTGATACGGTTACCATGACGGGTGATACGATTGTCAATAGTACCGCTAAAATCCGTGACACGAATGAATATGGTTTTGTTGATCGAGATGGGCAGCAGGGACAAATTCTCTCTGATCATGAATTAAACATTCAGTCCCTTGGTGATCTTGGCGCAGAGGGTGGGGAATTCACCAGCGGCGGTCCGATGACGGTGATTGTCGGTGGTTCTGCTACGTTTAGTGCATTGGCGCTAGAAAGTGAACATGCGCAGACATTGGAAAAAGGGCATTATAACGCCCAAAGCAGTGAGCACCGTTTGACAGAAGTCAAAAGTGATGGAGATTTGACCATTGTCACAGGTGGTGAACTGAACCTTGAGGGAAAGTTTAAAGCCAAGGGCAATGGGGATTTCACCAGTGGTGGCGCTCTCAACGCGATTTCAGAGCAAGATTTTAACAGTTTTGATTTGGATCTGAGGGGCAAAGAAGGCGACAAATCGAAGCAAAAGGATAAG
>NZ_JBHILQ010000103.1:0-1034 GCF_042193395.1 Bartonella sp. TT29SHDZB | reverse complement strand
GCTTTGTTTTTCCTCTACAGAAAGAATGACAAACTTACCTAAGATTTTGCCTTGACCAGTCACAAGAATGTGAGGTCCTTCATGTGCCATTTGCCGTAAATATTCGAGCTGTCTATGACCACCTTTGAAATCTGGATAAATCACACCAGTTAAAGAAAATTCCGCATTTGCAACGGCAGGCAATTGAAGAGCTGCTTTGCGCCCCAATCGCCCTTGCTCTACCCATGGAACCCCATAAGACATATCAAGTGTTTGATAAGCTGCTGTTTCAATCGAAAAAATAAAACCACCCAAAGCTAACATCATGGTATTTAATCCGAAAGGCTAGAGGCTATGGCTAAACGTTGCTGTTTTGCATAGCGTTCAAGGGCTTGATTGACAGCGTCTCTGATTTCGTCCTTGAGACCATTGGGGACGGAAATATTTAAATTTGAAATCATCACGCGGGCATCTACTTCAACGGGCTTATGAACCGTAATTGGCTTTGGAGCTTTAAAAGCACCTACTTTATTTGTTGCCTGCATTTGTCCTGTTTCAACGACACTTGTATTAAAACCACTCTTGCGTTTTTCAGGTGGGGTATTTGTAACCACTACTGTATCAACCATTTTTTTTGCACGTGCATTGGTTTCTTCGGTAAAGGTTTTAATGGTCTGCGTTGAAGTCTTGTCTATTGAAACATTAAACCCTAACTTTTCTTTCACCCAATTAGGCATCCAACTGGTTAATTTCTTCATCATATTGCCAAAACCGTTATACAGATCATCCCATGTGCTTTTGATGCCCTCCCAAAGCCCATTAATAAGATTGGAGCCTATTTCCATTAAATCGACACCAAACAGCCATTCAATGAGTTCATTGATTTTTTTCGAAATCCAAGAAAGTGGTGAAAAGTTTTTAAAGAACGTCAAGAGGTTATTGAAAACATTACTACATAAGCTGTAAAAAGAATCCCATAACTTGCTTATAAAGCTTATGACTGTGTCCCAATTTTTGTAGAGCAGATATCCGGCAGCAACAAGAGCTGCAATGCC
>NZ_JBHILQ010000102.1:0-1088 GCF_042193395.1 Bartonella sp. TT29SHDZB | reverse complement strand
TCTCTAGAAGAAAAATATTCACTCTTTCACACACCCATTTCATGGTCCGCAATCTTTGCGGGACTGGTGACAGCTCTTGCCACCTCAATCTGCCTTTCTTTTCTGGTCGCCGCTTTAGGCTTAAGCCAAATGGATTTCACTTCTTCAACCCCATTTGAAGGCTCTTTCCTCTCCTTTGGCGTGGGTTCTGTTATCGTTACACTGATTAGCCTAGCCTTGGGAGGCTTTGTCGCTGGACGTTTTGCTGAAACCTCAGGAACGCTTCATGGCTTTCTCACTTGGGCTCTCATAACATTGCTGATGACCATCCAAGCCATCCACGTGGTTTCTAGTACAGCAAAGATAGGAGCTAAAACGGCTCTAGAAAACAGCTCCATGGTCCAACAAACCGTAGACAGCCTCAAAACCAATATTTCCCCTATACTTGCAAAATTAAACAGCGAAAGTCTTGAAAAGTTTTTTGCAAAAAACAGTGACAATGGCATCAATTTTGACCAACTTTCGAGTGAATTGCGCACCCTTCTCAATAAAAGCGATATTCCTGCTCTCAACCCTGAGCGCTTGAAACAAACCTATCAAGCTGCACTCAATGATATTGGTTCTGCGATAACAGCTTTCAAAAATGATCCTTCTTACTATCGCACCACTTTAAAAAATCTTGGTGAGCGCTTATCTGATCGTGTAGAAGATCTCACGACAAAATTTGATCGAAGCGATATCATCAATGCCCTCATAAAAGATGGCATGCCCCGTGCGGATGCACAAACAGCAGTAAACCGTGCCGTCCAACTCTATCAAAGAGCAGAAGAAAAGACCGAAAAAGCCATCAAAGCCTTTGAAGAACAGGCAGAAACACTCTCAGACAATCTTGAGGATACGATCAAGGGCGCCAAAAACACTGCAACTAAAGCCACAAAAACAGCCTCCAATATGGGGTGGTGGGGCTTTTTAGGAAGTCTCATAGGCGCCATTATTTCCAGTGTTTTTGGCTATTATGGTTATAGAAGCCGTAAGGACACTTTCATGCTTTAAAACGTCTACCTTTAAAGCAAATACATAAAAAGCTGCACGCATAGTGCAGCTTTTTT
>NZ_JBHILQ010000101.1:0-1089 GCF_042193395.1 Bartonella sp. TT29SHDZB | reverse complement strand
ATTTCCGGGCGAATTTTAGATTCATCTTCTTTCCGGTAAAACCCTTCTCTCTCCTACTTCTCAATCAATTGATTCTTGATACAAAGAGAGTTTGATTCGTTCGTATTTCACTCGATTTCCATACGGATTTACGATTTTTATTCCTGGAAAATTCTAAAAAACGAATTAAAACTGATTTTTGAAGATCTTGAGGACCCACGGCCGTGCGATTGTGCTCTGTGTGAGGATCCACACGGGCGTGTGGATTCCTGCAGAACTAGGGTTTAACTGACTGCTCTTTTGTTTTTTCAGGACATGGCCCCCAGGACAAAGAAATCAGCTGGGAAACGCCCTCGGGAGCAGTCTCCCGAGGCCGATGACCCTCAGTTCCATATTCCCGAGCACCAGGCTCGGTGCAGACGGCTCTCAGGGCTCCGTTTCGGGCAGACACGATATATGGACCTATCATTGATTAGGAGCCTACAGTTGGGAGACACAGCAGCAGATGAGATCGAGGATCTGGTATCGGTGGGGAGCTGGAGACAGTTACTCACTATTAGAGACCCCGCTACCAGGCTCCTCACCCCAGAGGTATTATCATCCTTCGAGTACGACAGGGAGGACGCTAGTGAGTTCAGGGCGTTGGGGGAGCACTTCCACCTCAGCCTTGCACAGTTCTCCATCCGGCTAGGACTTTATGAGGAGGCATACACTACTACGGAGGAGTACAGGCAGCTCCCGACCGATTACCCTGGGACTCTGACGCCACAGCAGGTCTTCGGCATCTTGTGCGGTGAGGGGCAGTACCAGTCAGGGGCCTCCCAGGCCTCTTGCCTCGTACGACCAGCACACAGGTACCTCCACGCTATCTTCAGTCGATCAGTGAGTGGGCGTGGAGACAGCACAGGCGTCCTGAGTAGACAGGAGTTGCTATACCTCTACTCGATGGTCCAGGGAGTGCCGATCCATCTGGGGCACATAGTTGCAGACTATATACGGCAAGATTGGCATCATCTTCTCAGGCCCATACATCACCAGATTGTTGACAGGGCTAGGTCTCATTACCAGTATTAGAGGGCCTGACAGAGAGATTATACCAGCACCCCTCGG
>NZ_JBHILQ010000100.1:0-1103 GCF_042193395.1 Bartonella sp. TT29SHDZB | reverse complement strand
GGTGGGGCGTGTTGGTGGGCGTTTAAGAAAGACACTTAATGTTTCTGAAGAGGGACGTGTCGTTTCTTTTTATAGTAAGCTTTCGTATTTGCATAGTTTTGAAGATAAGCAATTTGTTTCTTTTAAAAACGATTTCCAATTAGGTTTTTTTGGTTCTTTTTTGGAAGCAGGTCTTGGGTTTAATGCTCGTCTTTCTTCAAAACTTTTTCTTCATGGAGATGTAACTTATCAGCATAAATTTAAGAAAGCTGGTTTTTCTGGAGCCAGTTTCTCTGCTGGATTGCGACATCTTTTTTGAAGAGATATAATGTGCATTTTTATATAAAAGGCAGAAGATTTTTCTGCCTTTTAATGTATTGAAATTTATTTTTCCTCATCAATATGGTTATTTTTTTGATATAAAAGATTACAATAGATGCTTTCTTCTATGCGATGAGGAATTTTCCTAAAATTTTGATATTAAGATATGGGGGCAGATTTCATTGTGAATGTGAGAAACTTGAATGCTAAATTCTTGTGGTATAATCTTTTAAAAGAGACGATATTGATGGTTGTTTTTGTCCATTTCTTTATTAAATTTTATAGATCATAAGTTTAGTCTTTACGAGCTTTATGCATTTTTTTGAATTTTGTTTTAGAACTTTATTTACGTTTATATCATTTAATACGCATATTATTTTTTTCCTTTTTTAGGATGTTTACTTAAGAATTTTGGAGAAATACTTGTTTTTAGAACAAACAGAGGGAGTTTGAGGTCAAATTATAATAAAAGTAAAGTATGCTTTATCGTATTGTTACGGTTGTTGTTTTGTAAATGATAGGTGGCAGAGAAATTTTGATTGGATACAGGATATTATTTTTATTGCGGTTATGCGCGGATATCATCATTCTTTTTTCAGCATTCAATATTTGCGCAGATTTTAGCACTCGAGAATGTTCATAAGAAGCAATTCACCTTTTTTCAAAAGTCCTTCTTTACATGCCAGCTTCGTTTGTGATGAACAAGGGGTTAATTGATTAAATATAAACAGGTTTGAATGAAAGAAATTTATAATATTCAGTTTTTTATTCAATATGTAGAATGATGAGTGAGTATTCTAAAT
>NZ_JBHILQ010000099.1:0-1108 GCF_042193395.1 Bartonella sp. TT29SHDZB | reverse complement strand
GTAACATTCGATAAGAATGTAGCCGCTATAGCCAACGAAAGAACTTTAACAAAAGAAAAACGAGAACGTTTTAATTCACTCGCAGCTTGTGGGGCATATAATTTTTTCATAACAAACTCTCCAATGAAAAAACTTAAAAACACCTCCAAAACATAAAAAAGACACATTTTAGCATTATTGATCTCTTTGGAATTCAGAGTAGACGATCATTGCTTAGAGTGTGAACATTTTGAGTCTTTAGTTTTGTTTTGTTTGCGCTCTCTTTATTGAGACCTAAATGTTTGTTTTTTGATTATGTTTTGTGGACATAAAGATGACACATTTAGAGTCTAAGTTTTTTAGTGTGCTTTTTTTCTAACTAAAAAGGGGTCTTTATATTTAATATTACATTTTACTTGGTAGTGGTTACTATAAAATCCTTTGTACTAGGTTTTAGTATGTATTTTCCTAATTATAGACTTTATTTTTATTAGAAAGCATGGTTTTGTTAATAATAAGTAAAGTAAAAAGAAATTGTAATATGTCCGGAATATAGTTTTCCTTGGATAACTGGCTTTTTAGTTGGATTTTTTCTTTTTAATATATCATATAATGATATATGCGCGGTTCTGTGATGTACCTTTTATCTTTACGCACTACTTTTCCCCCTTTGAATTATTTTATCAAAATGAGTCTTACTAATATACACTCCCATATTGCTATAGGCTGTTCATGAAAATAGCAACATAAAAATATAGCTTTTTAGCAATATGGATTCTACTGTGATCTTTTTTCAACAAAATATAGAAAAATCTTCTATAAAACCTCACAGTTTATAGCCTCATCAAATATTATGCTTATCTCTAGATAAATACTGTGCGTCTGTAAAAAAATATTCCCCCTTATTTCAATAAATAAGGGGGAATGTTTTGTTCTGTTTTCGTTATTCGTATTATTTTATTTTCAGAGTAATTGCACCACCTATGCCCCAATGACCACCAGCACTCGTGGCAGAGAGATTAGAGCGAATTTTTCCGTTTTCAGATGTATAACCAGCACCAAGAGCAAATGCGGATTGTCCACGCCATGTGCCGCTACCAAATGAGACACTCAAAGATCCCGGCTCGTC
>NZ_JBHILQ010000098.1:0-1143 GCF_042193395.1 Bartonella sp. TT29SHDZB | reverse complement strand
ATGAAAATGGCTTTTGGGTGAGTGGAGGTCGGCTGAGAAGCCTTAGAACAAGAGATCCTCTTCAAAACCCTAACCCAAAAGCCCTATATAGGCCGAGGGTGTGCGGCCACTGTGCGGGCCGCACACATGGCCGCACACCCTTCTGCCAAGGGTGTGCGGCCGCATACATGGCCGCACACATGGCCGCACACCTCTCTGCCAGAGGTGTGCGGCCAACTGTGCGGGCCGCACAGTGGCCGCACAGGCCAAAACTGGGCCGTGTGCGGCCTCTGTGCGGCCCGCACAGAGCCCGCACAGGTGGCTTGGAGAGCCCCTGTTTCGCGCGTCTTCGGTGTTCGGAACATGTACAAACTTCATTTCTTCCTCAATCTCTTCCGGAACAACTCGAATATGGTTCATCCTTGTGAGAATGGTCCTTGAAACCCTGAAACAAGAATAAAACATCAAATGTGCAAAAAGGCGACGCGAAACGAATACAACTCGCATGAAAGTGTATAAACTCATCAATGAAAACATGATGTATTTAGGCACTACCACCAGTCTCCCTTGTTTACTTTTGACTTGTCTTACTTTTTCTTGCAAGGAACCTACATGGAGATTGATCCAGTCATTGAGTGGATTATTGCTTCAAAACAACCAAGCAACCATGCTTTAACCCATATCATCCAAATGAACGGGGCTACCAAAATTTCTTATGGAATAACGATAGACAACATTGGGAAGCACCTCAAGAGCAATTTCAAAAGGATGAGACACTCGCAAAGGATGCATCTTCATTGGAAAAAGCGTTAGCTAGCTTTATTGAAGCATCTGATGCCTCTTGACGAAGTATGGAAGCCATCCGGAAAAGTCAAGAAATCTCCTACAACAACCTTGAGCGACAAGTAGGGTGGATACTTGACACACTCTCTAAGGAACAGAAAGTGGTCGAGCAAACAACGCAAATTCCTTGGAGAGATGATGTGGTGGCAACCGATGTTGAAGAGATGAGGCCAAGCGAGCATGAAGTTGTAGAAGTTGAAGAGATGCAAGAAGATCCATGCTCTCAAAGTGAAGATTGTTTGAAGGGGCAGTATGCTTGCGAAGGGGAAATAATGCAAGAAGAGCCATCAATGATGTATGGCGTTAAAGATAAAGAAGAAG
>NZ_JBHILQ010000097.1:0-1162 GCF_042193395.1 Bartonella sp. TT29SHDZB | reverse complement strand
TTTTCTATTCCACTTGCGGTTTGAAGTGTGATAGTTGGACAATCCATAAGTTTCTTTTGGATTTTGTCTTGATACGGTAGCAAATTTCCACCTACTGCTCGTCTGTAAACCCAACCTTTTTGCTGTAAGAAGAGAATGAATTGTTTTGGTTGCATCTCAAGTATTTTAGCGGCTTCTGTAAGACTAAACAGTCCGTCATGACGTTGTAAGCTTTCAAGAGCCATGGCTTTTGGTATTAAATCTTCAATGATGGTGTCTTTTTGATCTATTTGACCTTGTAGGTAATTCAAAAAGCCAATCATAGCCTTTGGACTTGAGTAGTCGATTTGTGGTATTACTGCTTGCTTTTCCAATTCTTGCCAACGGTCTATAATCCTAGCACGTAATGTCATGCTGTAACCAGAAACTAAGATAAGGCATTCACGCTTAGGGAGGTTGTAACAGTTTTGGGGCTTACCCTGTTTATCTAAATAGGTGGATCCAAATTTGGATTGACCCCCTTCAGGATATAATTCTCCTAACATTTGTCGAATATCACGCATAATATGCGCATGTTGCTTACCGCATAACTCTGCAATTTCACGACTAGACATGGTTGGAACAGTTGTGTTTTGAAAATTGTTTTCAGGTATTGTAATAAAGTTTCGCATCATCACCCCCTTAATTAAGAAAAACATAAGTTTTGGTATAATATTCTGCCATAGTTTCTATGACGTTCTGCTTGAGCGATTTTCCTTGCTGCGTGAATTTTGAAGTAATGATTATCAGTTTTATCTGTTTCTATTTCAGATTTTGGACAAATCTTCTGTCTGTTCCATTCTTGTTTTGTAAAAACAAAATCCACGCCTTCTTTTAGATCAAACTTTTCAACACAATCGTTAAACCAAGTGGAAAAATCTTGTTTCAAATGTAAGTGCCTATGCATTACATGGGCTTTGACCATTTTGGCATAACCAATTTTGTTGTCTACCTCGTTTTCAGGTATGAGATATCCTTCACTATCATTATCATGTGTGTTCATAAGTTTACTCTAATCAATTATTGATGGGGAAAAGGGGGCGCTTTTAAATGCGCCCTTTAGAATTTAAAGCACATCACAAGGACGCAAACGGTGTTGTTGTTCGTAAGTACCGTAAATCTCATCATTATATTTTTCGTCTGC
>NZ_JBHILQ010000011.1:0-65313 GCF_042193395.1 Bartonella sp. TT29SHDZB | reverse complement strand
CATAAGGCGTTGGCATGCCACATTCTAATAGGGCTTTTCCTATCTCCGTAAAATCAGTAACACTATTTTTCTCCCACATACTCAAATACCCTGGAGCAGGCTTATCAATGTTACATCCAGCAATATTTAACAGAATGAGACCACTTAATAATTTCAAGATTTTCTTCATTTTTTTCTTCCTGAATATTTTGAATAAATTGGCGTACGATTAGGTGAACCGTAGCGCCATGTACAAGCATCACCGGCATGACCATAACAAGCATGAACACTGGGGTAGCCCTTAAATATTTGCCATGCTTCTTTCCAAGGACCACTTCCAGGAGGTATTTGCTCAAAAGTGTAAGGATTTTTGCCAATCTTTGTACCAACAAAGTCATTTTTATGATTTTCCAAGTTTACGTAATCCTGCTTTCCATCACTTAAGATATATAACGTATCTGCCATGTTTTGAGTATTATAAGCTGGTCCAAAGAAATTAATCGTTGTTTTCTTTGCTATACCATGAACACCATGCTTTTCTAAATCATGCGATCCATTGCCCGCTGTCATACTGCCGCGGCTATGCGCATCAGTATGCAATCCTATATTGCCAAGGCTATACAACAGATTCTGGTACTTCTTCGTCGAATTGGTCAAAACACCCAACTTACCTTCTAGAGCATACTGATACCCTGCAATGAACAACTCTACCAAGCGCGAATCGCTATGAGGGAACATCAGAAAATAGTGCGGATCATTCTTGTTATCAGCCAACTGAACCGCATTATGGGCTGCATCATCTGGTGTTGTAAGAATACCATTGAGGAAAAAATGAACCTTGCCATCAGAACCTTTTTGTAAATTCTGTTGTTCTTCATCCGTTAAATAATGTGCGTGAGGAAACAATCGCGCCATTCCAAGCGAAGGCAAGGATGGCAGATTGTTGATCA
Source organism: Bartonella sp. TT29SHDZB (assembly GCF_042193395.1). Taxonomy (NCBI): domain Bacteria; kingdom Pseudomonadati; phylum Pseudomonadota; class Alphaproteobacteria; order Hyphomicrobiales; family Bartonellaceae; genus Bartonella; species Bartonella sp. TT29SHDZB. The sequence continues at coordinate 64,384 of NZ_JBHILQ010000011.1, read as the reverse complement.
TCACAAACAGCAAAACTTAAGGCTGGCATTTGCGACTATTTTTATATTTTTTACAAAACGGGCTGTTCAAGCGCTTCTTGACACTGCGCTGTGGTATGACAGCGCCAGGACGACAAATGGGAAGGTTTTCGGCTCTAAAAGTATAACACCATCCTCCCTCATGTTCATTTTCATAATGGAAACCTGCTTGAACCATACAAGCATGAATTGTTGCCCATGCATTGTTACTTAGCTTTCTGCTTTCTGGATCAGTATAATAAGGAGTTGGCATTCCACATTCTAACAAGGCTTTTCCTACCTCTGTAAAATCTGCTCCTGGTTTCTTCCACGCTGCCACCTCTCCTAGAGGAGGTTTGTTAAATTGACATCCGGCTATACTGAACAAAGTTACAGCGCTTAATAATTTTAGGGTTTGTTTCATTTTTTCCTCCTTAAAGGGAATTGTACTCGATGGGAAAGTCCATATATATCTCGACATTTTGGACCCGCATCTCCAAGGCAAGTATGGGAACTTATGGGATTTGTAGCCACTCTCAACCATTCTGTCCAAACGTTACTGCCAGCAGGGAGTGTCCCGTAGGTATAGCCATTGCCACCAATAATTCTGCTTACAAAGTCATATCTATTCCCATCAAAGCCAATAGTGGTTTGTTTGCCATCACTCACATAACCTAACAGACCGGATGCAACTAAAACATTAAAGGCTGGTCCATAGAGATTGATAGTCGTGTTTTCGTTGGCTATACCGTGAACACCTTCTTGTTTGAAAGAATTCAGCATATTCCCCAATGTCATTGTCCCGCGACTATGTCCATAAAGTTCTAATCCTGTAAGACCATAGCTATACATCAAATCTTTTGCTTCTTGTGTGGAATTGGTCAAACCCCAAAAGTTATTTTCCATAAACTTCTGATAGCCCGCGACTAGAAGTTCTGAGATAGCAGAATCGGCTTCTGGGAACACAACAAAATAAAGCGGTTCATTTTTATTCTCCGCATGTTGAACCGCATAAACAGCGGCTTCCTCTGGTGGAGTAAAGATGCCATTAAAGGACACATGCACCTTGCCATCAGCACCCTCTTGTAAATGCTGCTTTTCTTCATCCGTTAAATAATGTGCGTGAGGTATTGGTTGTCCACGAGCGTCTTCTATAGGCTCTCCATTTGCATCTGTTTTATAGATTATATTTCCGTCTTTATCACGGTCGACCACGGCGATGGGGTGCTCTTTGATAAACATGGTTTTATAGGAGTCATCACTGTATTTAAATCCTTCTTCTAAAAGTTGGGTTGCCATTTCACGGTTTTCATGGACGATTTGTTCCAGCTTGCCTACATCGAGCTGTTGTACACCCTTATGGGCGGTGGCAGTATCACGATTAAGGGAGGCTATGGCTTGTTCCACGTCTTGCCCTGTCAATGCCTTCTGCCCTGCTTCATCAGTAATGACGATGGTGCCATCGCTAATGGCAGATTTGGTATATCCTTCCTCTGAATCTTTAGCTTTTGAATGATCTAAGACATTTTTAGCAATGTTTTTCCCGACACCATATTTGCCCTGATACATCGGACCACCCGCAGAAATGCTAAACCCTTGGCTGCTAGCTTGAGCATGTGCACTGTTGGTTATATCACTGGTGCTAATGCTTCCTGTGGTCAGGCTGTTTTTATCTGCCGGCGCGGTGCTGGCAATGATGCCTCCGGTCAGCGTTGTTTTGTCTTTAACTATGATATTAAAGCCGCCATCACCCGCTTTGATGCCTGATTGCTCCACAACACTATGATAATCGCTAGAGGATTTATCCTTTTGGAAAGAGGCGCTTATGGAGCCCTCACCCATTTACTAAAGAAATAAACGTGTGTAACATCAAACATATCATCATACAGCCTGCTAAAGATGAGAGCTTTTGTTTTTTTTTACCATTAGCTATGAACAAAAATCCTTTGAGGACTATCTCAATCAGCTTATCAAAAATATATTAAACTTTTGTGTGATATTCGTAAAAATCCAATAAGCAGAAAATACGGTTTTTCAAAAAGACAATTAGAGAAAGCTGTAAACAACATTGATATTGAATATATCGTATATGCCTGAACTTGGAATTGCCTCTAAAAAACGAAGAAATTTGAAAACACAAAAAGATTATGACCGCCTTTTTGAAGATTATCAAAATACAACTCTCAAGGATAACTCGCATTAACTCTCACTCAATTACCTGATTGGAAATATGAAATTAAACACATCTAAAAAATAAATTTGTATATTTTAAAAAATGGGAGTGCCCCATATGCCTCCCAGCCCCCCCACCCATTCCTAACAACTTTTAAGTAATGCATGATTCACGCTACCGATGGATTGTGCGCAATGGAAGAAATAAACTATGGAAAAGAATATGAACTGACTGATAAAACAACTGAGGTCGATTGCAAAACTCTCCACCGCATTCCTGCACTAAGAGACTTTGATGATATTAAAGCAGGTGACCTAGGCGGCTTTATAGAGCATTAAGATAACTTATCTCATGAGAAGTATTGTTGGGTTGGTGACAATGCAAAAGTCTATGGTTATGCCAAGTTTTTTGGAATACTCGTGTTTTTGCCAGTGCACAAATCTACAAAAATGCACAAGTTTCGGGTGATACATTTATTAATGGAAAAGCTAAAATTTATGACAGTCCATTGATTTCCATCAGAGCAAAAGTTGCAGGAAAAGCCGAAATCTGTGGTGATGCATTTATCATTTATTCAGAGAAACGCAGAGATCATCAATCATGAAATCATCACAACGGGCGAGAGGCAATAAATCATGTATAAGTAAGAAATTAAACCTACTTTGTATTCGCAGTTAGTTGTAAGAAATACTCACAATCTAGGTGAACTTTGTATCACTATCTCTGGATATAAGAGTGAACCCTATGTAGATACCATAATTTCTAAAGACAAAGTAGATGCTTTTTTAAGTGAAGATAATGTCGTGCAAATGGAACTTAAAAAATCGCAACGCTTTGCATTCTCATACGAATTCAGACCGTTTGCGACACTGGATTTGAAATGATACCACCAAATTAAAATGAATCTTTCATATTGACGCTATATTCTGATCATTGTGCATATCTAAAATGAAGGGAATAAACACGCCTCACCGCCCACCTACATCACGCAACCAGCTATTGCTCGCGCTTTAAAAGAAGCTAAAAAACAAGGATGTGAACTCATAGGAATCAAACCTACCGGTGAACTGCTTATCTATCTTAAATCCGATATACCAATACCAAACCAAGCTAGTCATCCAGAAAAGTTATTAGATTTATCAAAGATATGAATATTACGAGTCTTCACTTTCTAAGATGTGAAATTGCCATGCTAAAACCACGCCCCCTCATCTTGTTAAAGAAACCACACGCCATGGTAAAATTATACGATATGTGCGTATTGTTCGTGGTCAACGCATTAGAATACGTGGAACCTATGGAATGCAAGAGTTTGTTGATAACTACCAAAGTGCACTTGCCGAGTTACAAGGGCTTATAATTCCTAAATCCAAAACCCGTAAACTTGTTGAAAGGTCATTTGCATGGCTGATTAAACAGTATTTTAACAGTATCAATAAGTGTAGCTTCTCTAAAATTACAAAAAGAACTCATCCTTATGAAGGTATGCGATACCATAGGTCACATTCCGTACCAAGAAATTGAAAAGAAACATATTATAGCCGGTGTTGAACGTCGTAAAAAAACACTTGGAATGGCTAGAGACTTTCTGAAAGCTCTAAACAAACTTTTTAAATGGGCAATTAAACAGGGTCTTTTGGAAAATAATCCAGCTTTAGGAGTCAAAAGATCACCTCTCAAAAACAAAGACGAATTTCCAGTTTGAACAGAAAGAGATGTTGAGAAATATTATCAAAAATGAACTTTAGAAACCCATGAACGTGTCTGGATTGACGTTCTTCTTTATACGGGCTTGCGTCGTGGTGATGCCCTTCGCATTGGTTGGAAAGATGTCAAAGATAATATCATTTATCTCAAAACAGAAAAGAGCCAATTTAAAATAGATGTTTTTCTTCCTATTTTACCAGAACTAGAGGAAACCCTTAAAATTGGTCCCATAGGTGATGAAACATTCATTTGTGGTAAAGGTGGAAATAAGCTTGTCAAAGAAAGTTTTGACAACCTCTTTCGTAAAGCATGTAATGCGGCGGGTATTAAAAATCAGCGCACAGATTGCGAAAATTAGCAGCGACACGTACTGCCAATGCTGGTGCTACGGTTTCACAAATGAAAGCGCTTTTTGGTTGGACCGAAAATAAATGGCATCCCTTTATACAAAGAGTGCAGACCGTAAAAACTTTCCCTTGGAGCAATCAAAAAGCTCCAAAAAAGTTAGCCTCACAAACCACCGCTTAACAAACTAAATTGCTATCAAAATTATTAATGAAATTAACGCGGTGTTTGAGATGTATCAGAAACCAGAGGAGAAATAGATGGTTGTGCCTGTTGCATTGTTTTCCATAAATTATAGTTTGTTTGCATATCCAACCAAAATTTTGCTTTACTAAAACCAGCTAATTCTAATTTAACAACAAGCTCGGTACTCATAGAAGCATGTCCGTTAATCACTCTTGATAAAGAAGCTCTTGTCATATGGAGATGATCAGCTAATTTTTGTATTGTTATCCCCATTTCTTCTAAGAAAGCTACTTTCAGAACTTCGCCCAGATGTGCGAGGTTATGCATCATTTTTTTCATTCCTTTCACCAATGGTAATCTTGATAATCAACAAGCTCCACATCTGTTCCTATAAGGCGAAAAGTAACACGCCAATTTCATTCACCCATATCGAATAGTACCTTGTAAGTTCACCTTTAAGAGGGTGCATTTTAAAGGTAGGCGCTCTCAACATTTCGGGCGTCGTAGCACTTGTTAAAGCCATTAAGATAACGCGTAATTTTTTACGTGATCTGGTCGAATAGCTTTTGTGTAACCTGTTGTATAAAATAATTTTAAGCCCTTATGTTTAAAACTCACAATTGCCATTACCGCCCCTTATCGTATATCATTGCTGCACGGTTAATAACAATAAGAGTCAAACCCATGTTAGAAATATCTGATTCTATATCTGGAAAAAATGGAGGGGAATAAGTGATAAAAAAGCTTCAAAAAGATTAGGGATAGACACCCCAAAAACATCATAGAATCAATGATTATAAAACCCCTTACTCTTGTAATAAGTTAGTGGTTTTAATTATCTTTTTTACACTCTTTTAGTGGTGCAAAACTATAACGATGTAACCCTATAACTGGTCCATATTTATCAAGAGCTGTACGATGCGCTAGCGTTGCATACCCTACATGCTTCTCTAAACCATAACCTTTATAAACTTGTCCTGCACATTCCATCATCCGGTCACGCGTTACTTTCGCAATAATAGATGCGGCTGCAATTGAAACTGAACGCTGATCGCCCTTAATCAACGCCATTGCAGGACAAGACAACTCAGAAGGAATATCACGCCCATCAACAAGGACATAGTGGGCTGGAATAGCTAATCCTATAATACAGCGACGCATTGCTTCTAAAGTTGCTTGTCTAATATTGGATTGATCAATTGTACGAGCACAAAGACTAGCAACTGAAACCGCTAAGGCACTTTGCAAAATTTCATGATAAAGTCTATTTCGTTGAAGAAAAGAAAGTTTTTTTGAATCATTTAATCCATCAGGAATATGATCTTTATCCAAGATAACTGCTGCCGTTACCACCGGACCAGCGAGAGGTCCTCGTCCTACTTCATCAACACCGGCTATATGAAAAAAACCCTGTTTCTGCAAATTCAATTCACACGAGAAATTTGGCTGAAGCGGCAAATTAAACATCTTTGATAAATCACAAATACAAACAAATATACACTTATTTCTGTAGCCTGTTTATTTTTTGCAAGCATTACAGTTTTAAATCGCTCTTCAAACATTTAGCGAATTCTTACACAAAAGATAAAAACAAACCATGAGATAAAGAGTATCCTATTGTCCATTTTTTCTTCTAAAAAATTATTCTAGCATGTATTCATTTTGTTTAAAAAATAAAAAATAGATTTCTTTAGTTATCCTCTTCATTATGTATAATAGAATCAGGACAAAATAAAAGTTTTTATTTCTCAAATAGTTCCTAAAGTCATGATCGGTTTTACAAACCAATTTGGGTGCATCGATTTGATAAAAAGAGCTGCTTGTTGCGCTGCTTGTTGATTTTTAAAAATGCCAAAACAAGTTGCCCCCGTTCCAGACATACGAGAAAAAAGAGAGCCACATTCATCTAATACAGATAACACTTCGGCTAACTGAGGTGCCATTTTTAATGCCGGAGAAAAAAGATCATTACGCGTTGCTTGTAAAGCTTCAACCAATGAATCAACAGTCTTTAAAGCGACCGGATCAATTTTTAAAGAAGAATGATGACGCTTTTCTAACGCTTTAAAAACAGCTTGTGTTGAAATCTCTTGTCCATGATTAACCAATACTATTGCTAATGAACAGGCTTCTTTTAGTCGTATAATCTTTTGACCAATCCCTTTAACCAAAAGTGGCTGATGATATTCCAGTGCAAAAAGACACATGGGTACATCCGCACCAAGAACTAAGCTCATTTTTGCTAATTTTTCATAAGGGCAATCAAGATTCCACTGTTGATGCAACATGCTAATAACCCCAGCGGCATCACCTGAGCCACCACCAATGCCTGAAGCAACAGGTAATGTTTTTACAAGTCGAAAAAAAGCAGGTTGAGCACATTCCGGAAAAGTCTTATGCATAAAATCCCGTGCGCGAATAACCAAATTATCTGAATGAGAAATAAGTCCTTTTGCAAATGGCCCCGTTAAAACAAACTGGTCACTTTCACAAGGCGCATAGTGTAGGCAATCACCGCTGAGACTAAAATAAACCAAACTTTCTATTAAATGATAGCCATCAGCACGTTGCCCCACAACATGCAAAGCTAAATTCAATTTAATGGGTGTAAACACATAAGAATGTCTTTGGATCAAAGCTTTTACATTTGATATCATATGACGTAATATTAATCTATACAGAGTTCTTTTACAATAAGCTCTTTTTATCCATCCCTTGTAGCACCACCCCTATAAACAGCTTGGAATATTCTTACTCGTTTTCTAAACAAATAATAAAGAAGAGTTCTCAATACAAAATAAACCACATGCTCTCATTCGTATCATTTCAAGCCTTTTTTCTTCTACCATCTGTTTTTAGATAAAAACCCTTCTCGAATGATTCGTTGCCTCACAAACCGTAACGCTGCCAAAGTGCCCGCTCTTCTGCCGCCATTAATGCACTGTCAACTGCTGTATAAACTGTATGAGCTGTTACTCCTGAAGGCGTTTTAGGACCTAAAAAACTTTTTGGAGGCGTAATAAGTCGAAGTTTTGCATCATTACCAAAGCGCTCTTTAATAACAGAACGTACATCATTCAATCCATCAACAAGACCAAGCTCAACGCTTTGTTTTCCACTCCAAAACATTCCTGTAAAGAGATTCGAATCATCTGATAATTTTTCAGCACGCCGTTCTTTAACCAAATCAATAAAAGTTTGATGCACTTCAAGTTGGAGAGATTTCAAATGCTCAATATCCGCCTTTTTTTCTGGCTGAAATGGATCTAATGTAACTTTGTTCTTTCCTGCTGTGTATACACGCCGTTCAATACCAATTTTCTTCAAAAGTTCCGGAAAACCAAAGGAAGCTGAAACCACTCCAATGGAACCAACAATTGAAGAAGGATCTGCAAAAATTTCATCTCCCGCACAAGCAATCATATAACCACCAGATGCTGCTATATCTTCAATAAACACAAGAACCTTTTTATTTTTTTCTTCTGCCAAGTCACGAATACGCTTGAAGATCAAACGCGATTGTACAGGTGAACCACCAGGAGAATTAATAATAAGGGCAACAGCCGGTGACTTTTTGTGTGCGAAAGCCTTCTCTAAAAGATTTGCACACCTACTGAGGGAAAGGGTACGAGATATAGATGCTGATGAATCCATAATTGCTCCTTGAAGGCGCACCACAGGAATTTCAAGTTTATCGGAAGAAAAACGGCGTGGAATAAAACTTTTAATAAAATCCATCAAAACAAAATCTCCTTATAAATTAAGAACAATTAAATAGGAAAGGATAACAAAAAGGAAGGACGCAATAATATCCAAAAGCGCCAATTAATCCCCACATGACAAGCAGAAATATAACTTCATCCAAAGTCAAACCTCCCTAATAACAAAGTTTGAACTTTAAATAATAAACTAAAAAACACAAGATACTATTAGAAAAGTTCCCACAAGCTTATATATCCATTATTAATTGCATCAACCCGTGGTGAAAAAGTATGGTCATTATTTTCATGTATCACCAATGCCGGTAAAATAGATAAAGCTGCTCTGCTTCCTCGTTTTGCGTAAAATAAAAGACGAATTGCTGCTGTTTTCGCACGTGCATGCACAGGAATTATACAAATACCACCAAAGCGTCCTTCTAAAGCACGCAAAATATCTGTCAGTGATTGTGGACGCGCAATGAGCCCTAAATATCCACCTGGCTTAACAATTGCTGCTGCAGTCCGCAACCAGTTATCAAACATCGCTTCAGGCATAACGTGTGCTTCAGATTTTTGTTTATCAGGTGTCTTACGATCGGTGGGATTATTAAAAGGTGGATTCATAATCGCAAAATCAAAGCTATTATCTATCAAACCTGCTTTTATACGGGTATTTCCTTTAAAGGTAACATCTGCTTCTAGCAAACAAATGCGACCAGCAAATTGTTTATTTTGTTTTAGCATAAGCGTTTTTTGAGCGTAAGATACCATAAAAGCTGAACGTTCAACTAAGGTAACATGAACTTTCAGACAACGCGAAGCAACAGCCAACCCTGCAGCTCCAGCACCTGCACCTAAATCAACAACCTTGCCCTTTAAATCACTTGGAACCAAACTGGCTAATAACATTGCATCCATTCCAGAACGATGACCATATTTATGGGGTTGAACCAAATAAAATTTTCCGCGATGAAAACTGTCTATTGTTTCACCACTCTGATTCGCTGCTTTATCCATTTAAAAGCCTAATGTTCATCTTTATACACTGCGTTTTTGCCATTCAGCTGCTATTTTAAATTTTTTATTATTTCATAACAATAAGATTACACTCGCTAAAGAACATTTCTTGCCAATAACATTCCAAGCTGACACTTTTAAACGACATCAAAAGCTTGAGTCAAAACCAAACCCCCTTTATGCTAATGAATAAAGTGAATTTTATATATGTCCATTGCAATACTCTAGGAGTAAACACATTGAGTGCAGCTATCAAACCAGAACAAATAAGAAATAATCAAATTTCTCTTCAATCTCTTGTCAATCTTACTCAAAAAGATATGGATTGCGTAAATCAATTTATTCTCTCTATGGCAAAATCAGAGGTTGAGGTGATCCCTGAAATTTCTAACCATCTTATTTCATCAGGTGGAAAGCGATTACGCCCAATGATTACGCTCGCTTCTGCTCATATGTTCGGTTATCAAAGTGACGGGCATATAAAACTCGCAACAGCTGTTGAATTTATGCATACAGCAACATTACTACACGATGATGTGATTGACGAAAGTAATTTACGACGTGGAAAATCTACAGCACGGATGATTTGGGGAAATCAAGCAAGTGTACTTGTTGGTGATTTTCTGTTGGGTCAGGCCTTTAAAATGATGGTCGATGTCGGTTCCATAGAAGCGCTCTCTGTCTTAGCCAACGCTGCTGCAATTATTGCTGAAGGAGAAGTGATGCAACTTTCTGCCGCAAAAAATATAAAAACCAGCCCTTCAGAATATCTCAAAATCATCAATGCAAAAACAGCAGCACTTTTTTCAGCAGCCGCTGAAGTAGGACCCATTATTGCTGGCTATGGAAATAAAGAGCGTTCTTCATTACGTGAATATGGAACATCCTTAGGTTTAGCTTTCCAATTGATTGATGATGCACTTGACTATAGTGGTAGTGCTCAAAACTTAGGAAAAAATATAGGGGATGATTTTAGAGAAGGAAAAATCACAATGCCTGTTATTCTCGCATATGAGCGTGGAAATATGGTAGAAAAAGCTTTCTGGAAAAAAGCGCTTGAAGATGGCAATAATAATGATGAATCCTTTGCACACGCGCAACACTTAATGGAAAAGTATGATAGTATCACAGATACAATAGAACAAGCACGCATCTATGGAAAATATGCAATTGATGCTCTTGTTCCCATGAATGAAAATCTTGCTTACAATGCTCTCGTTGAGACTGTTGAATTCTGTATTGCGCGCGTAAACTGAATTCTTTGCAAGAATCGCAGTATTTCTCAACAAAGTAATGAGATATGATCTATAGACAACACCATCAATTGATTATCTTGAAAAGGATTAGCTCCATGTGCTCTGCAACGGTATCTCGACTTTTTGCCCTCTTTATCGTGGGTATCATGCTGATGCCATCCCTCACCTACAGTAAAATAAGTGCAGCAACTCATACAAGCTCATTTACAGGTGCTTATTTAGCTGGAAGGGTTGCAAATCATGAAAATAAAACAGAACTTGCTATCAATTATTTTAAACAAGCACTGGTTTATCAACCTGATAACATTGAAACACAAAAAGAGCTCCTTGAAGCTATGCTCTCGGTCGGAAACTTTAAAGAAGCTGTCCAACAAGCCCAAAAACTCAAGGAGAAAAATGTTATAACTCCCTTTGTTTCCTTAACTTTGTCAGTAGAAAGTCTCATCAAGAAAGACTATAAGAATGCCAAGACTCTTCTGCAATTAAAGGAACTTCCTACGTCCAATAATCCAATACCTGAACTCATCGGCGCTTGGATTACATTTGGATCTGGACAAAAATCTCAAGCAATCGCTGATCTTAAGAAACTCAAAGGTCCTGTCTGGTATGATCTTTTTATATCTTATCATCTAGCACTTATGAGCGACCTTGCAGAACGGCCAAAGGATGCAAAAAAATATTTCATTAAAGCACTGAGTAACAAACAGGGAACTCTTATCGCTCCTAATACTTATGAGCGTATTATCATAGCCTATGCCTCATTCCAATTGCGCCATAATATGCGCAACCAAGCTCTTCAAACAATCCAGCATGGCGAACAAATGTTGTCAGGTCGCGAAGTCCTTAAAAACTTTCGAGAAAAAATTGAAAAAAATGCTTTCTTAGAGAGAGTTATTAAAACACCTCAACAAGGAGCTGCCGAGGTATTATATAATTTTGGAACAGCCCTCAACTACAAAAACTCAGGGCAAATTGCACGTATTTTTAAGCAATTATCTTTCGCCTTATACCCTCAAAATGACGCAACACTGTTTCAGCTCGCACACATTTCTGCTAAATTGAGCGATCCACATCAAGCAATTAAACTTTATCGCGCTTTATCCCCTAAATCTCCTTATTATAAAGATGGACAACTTCATCTTGCATTCCTTCTTGCCAATAACAACAATTATAAAGAAGCAATAAAATTACTCACATTGTTAAATAAAAAATTTCCCAATGATCGTAATATTTTAATAACGCTCGTTGCTTTTTATATGCAGGACAATAAATTTCTTGAGGCCATTAAAGCTCTAGACTACGCTATTACAAAGATAAAAAACTTTCAGCAAGACGATTGGAAACTCTTTTATCAGCGTGGTATTGCTTTTGAACGTTTAAAGCAATGGCCAAAAGCAGAAATTGACTTGCGAAAATCACTTGAATTTTTCCCAAACCAACCGCAGGTTCTTAATTATTTAGCCTATTCCCTTGTGGAACGTGGTGAGAAACTTGAAGAATCGCTCCGTATGCTGCAAAAAGCTTCTGCTTTGCAAGCTCACAACAGTCATATTCTCGATTCTTTAGGATGGGCTTATTATAAACTAAAAGAATATGATAAAGCAGTGCAAATATTAGAAAATGCTGTCAGATTACAACCTGAAGACCCAACACTAAATGATCATTTAGGGGATGCCTATTGGAAAGTTGGGCGTAAACGTGAAGCAATCTTTCAATGGAACCACGCAATTGACGGAAAACCAGAAAATTCTGAACAAATTCAAGAAAAGTTGAAATTTGGTTTGCAATAAATGATGCTTAACCATAAACCACATGAAATAATAAATAGAGAAACTAAAATTACTTTGGTTTTTTGTTTAGTCCAATATAAAGAGTATAAAGCGTGAAACTGCCTGAACATCTTAACCCCAAACGTTCTTTTCAGGGACTAATCTTAACTTTGCAAAATTATTGGGCACACTATGGATGTGCAATTTTGCAACCTTACGATATGGAAGTCGGAGCTGGGACTTTTCATCCAGCAACAACATTACGCTCTCTAGGTCCACGCCCTTGGAAAGTTGCTTATGTCCAACCCTCTCGACGTCCAACAGATGGCCGATATGGTAAGAATCCAAATCGTTTACAACACTATTATCAATTCCAAGTGCTTCTCAAACCCTCTCCGCTCAATCTACAAGAACTTTATATAAAGTCGCTACAAGCTATCGGGCTTGATACAAAACTGCATGATATTCGCTTTGTTGAAGATGATTGGGAAAGTCCCACTCTTGGTGCTTGGGGGCTTGGATGGGAATGCTGGTGCGATGGAATGGAAGTCTCTCAGTTTACTTATTTTCAACAAGTGTGCGGCATTGAATGCGCTCCAGTTTCAGGGGAACTCACATACGGTCTTGAGCGTCTAGCGATGTATATCCAAGGGGTTGATAACGTCTATGACCTTAACTTTAATGGTTTGGAGGGAGAAAACAAAATAAGCTATAGAGATATTTTTTTACAGCCAGAACAGGAATACTCATATTACAACTTCGAATTTGCTGATACAAAACTGCTCCACCAGCATTTTATCGATGCAGAACGCGAATGCAGCGCACTTCTTGATGCTGGAACACCAAATAAAGAAAATGTATTCCATCGCTGTGTTTTTCCTGCCTATGATCAATGTATTAAAGCGAGCCACATCTTTAACCTTTTGCAAGCACGTGGCGTTATTTCTGTAACCGAACGACAAAATTACATTCTTCGCGTTCGTAATCTCGCGCGCCGTTGTGGGGAAGCCTTCTTACTCACAGAAGCTGGACAAATATACACTGGAGAAGCCTAATGTCTGATCTTCTTCTTGAACTTTTCAGTGAAGAAATCCCCGCACGTATGCAACGAAAAGCTGCTGCTGATCTTAAAAAATCTGTTACAGATCAACTTGTGAATGCTGGATTGATCTATGAAGCTGCTCGTGAATATTGGACACCTCGTCGGCTAACATTGGACATACGCGGACTTTCCACACGCTCCAAAGATGTCCATGAAGAACGCAAAGGTCCCAGTATAAAATCACCACAGCATGTAATTGATGGTTTTCTACGTGCAACAGGATTAAACGATATTTCTGAAGCGCATATTGGACATGATGATAAAAAAGGTGATTTTTATATTGCTAAAATTGTTAAAAAAGGTCGAGCTGCAGAAGAAATTATTGCCGATATTTTACCGGATATTATCCGCAACTTTCCGTGGCCGAAATCTATGCGTTGGGGAAAAGATTCAGCACAAAGTGGTACTTTGAAGTGGATTCGACCTTTACAAAACATTCTTTGTATCTTCGGACCAGAAATTGGTGAAACACATGTTATTCCATTTACAATTGGTTCTCTTAAAAGCAATAATTTAACTTATGGTCATCGTTTCTTAAGTGATGGAAAGCCATTTCAAGTGCGCCGCTTTGATGATTATATTACTCAACTTGAAACCCATAAAGTCATTCTGGATGCCGAGAGACGAAAGAATATTATTTTAGCTGATGCCCAAAATCTCTGCTTTGCAAATGGTTTAGAACTGGTTCAAGATAATCCTCTCCTAGAAGAAGTTGCTGGTCTTGTTGAATGGCCTGTTATCCTGATGGGTGATTTTGAAAAATCATTCCTTGATATTCCTCCAGAAATTATTCGCTTGACCATTCGAGCCAATCAAAAATGTTTTGTCACCCGTAAACAAGGAGAAAAAGTAAAACTTTCTCATCATTTTATTCTCGTTTCTAATATTCTTGCAAATGATGAAGGCAAAGAAATTTCGAAAGGAAATAGTAAGGTTGTCCGTGCCCGTCTTTCTGATGCACTTCATTTTTGGCAAACCGATCAGCATGATTTGCCTGATCTTCAACAATTGGAATCTTCTATAAAAAAATTTGAGCTTGATATAAAAAAACCTCTCGATCAAAGAATGGCGCGACTTGATCATTTGAATGTAACTTTTCATACTAAATTAGGTACACAAGGTGAAAGAGTAGAACGCATTGCTACACTCGCACAAGAAATTGCCCCTTTGATACAAACAGATCCTCTTTTAGCAAAACGTGCAGCCATCCTTGCAAAAGCTGATTTGCAAACAGAAATTGTCGGAGAATTTCCTGAACTACAAGGTGTTATGGGAAAAAAATATGCCCTTCTTCAAGGGGAAGATCCTCGCGTAGCTGTAGCAATCGAAGACCATTATAAACCTCAAGGACCAACAGATCGTCTTCCACAAGAACCACTTGCTATAACCGTTATGCTCGCCGACAAAATTGACATGCTCGTTGGCTTTTGGCTCATTAATGAAAAACCAACGGGCTCAAAAGATCCCTATGCATTAAGACGAGCAGCATTGGGAATTATTAGGCTTGTACTTTCGCGAGATTGGAAAATCAATCTTATGCCACTGTTTCAGTTGGCAACAAATCTTTTCTTACAACAAAAAAATAAATATGAAATCTCTCAAAGAGAAAATTCACAATTGCAAAATCTGCTTCCAGAAAAAACAGAATATATTTTATCAGATTTGTTATTCTTTTTTCATGACCGTCTGAAAATCTATCTAAAAGAGGAAGGCGCTCGTTACGATGCCCTTGAAGCCGTTTTAAACAAAGATTCTGATGATTTTTTATTGGTTGCACGTCGTGTCGAATCGCTTATTGCTTTTATCAATACCCACGATGGAATGAACTTTGTAGCCTCTGTAAAACGTACTGCCAATATTCTTGAAAATGAATTTCAAAAAAGCACAACAATAGCGAATGAAATTAATCCTGAGCTCTTTGTCGAGAAAGAAGAAAAGCAGCTCTATCATGCAATCTGTGAAGTAGAAAGAAAGGTTCTTGCCCCCATCAATGCAACAAATTTATCATTTGCCCTCAGTGTGCTAGCGCCACTTGGAAAATTGATTGATATATTTTTTGAAAAAGTATTGGTAAATGATAAAAAACCTGATGTTCGTGCTAATCGTCTTGCTCTTCTCAAACATACTCACATTGTTACACAATCAGTTGCAGACTTCTCAAAACTTGTCATTTAAAATCAAAGAGCCTATTAACTGATAAAAACAATGAAGATAATTTTTTCTTTTTTATGGCTTTTATTAAATTAATATTGAGAAAATTATGCAACCAAAGAGAGTGTTCTTTATCTCTCAAATATCATTAATTAAGATATGTTTTCATTTTGATAAATGATTCTTTCTCAAGAGACTCTTTAATAAGTTCATCTGCCTTGTTAGAATCTATTTCCCTTGCAATAAGAGTACGTGCTGTAGAAATTGCCAAATCAATAGCCGATGAAGAAACCATGCGTATTGCATCTGCTTCTGCTTGGGCAATTTTTTGTTCTGCCAATTTATTGCGGTTCTTTACATATTCTTCTGCTTTTGCACGGGCCTCAGCAATAATAGATTCAACTTCATGCTTTGCTGCTGCAATAATTTCTTGCGCATCTTTTTCTGCTTCTGCATGTTTGCGTTGATATTCAGCCAATATTTCCTGTGCCTCTTCACGAAGACGCAGAGCCTCATCCAGTTCATCTTTGATACGTTTCGCGCGCGCATCAAGATGGTGTATAACCCTCTGTGGTATTTGGAAATAGACTAAAAGAGCCAAAAAAAGAACTAACCCAACAAATGCCCAAAAAGTATCAGTCATCTTTATCTTCCTCAATAATCCGCAGTTTTAATAACTGAACGAACAACTTCCTTACTGATATCAATGTCAATCAATTTTTTCACAATTTCAAGAGCTACTTCTTCAGCGATAGAACCAATATTTTGCATCGCTTTATCCCGAATTTTTGCTATCTGTTTTTCAGCATCTGCGAGTTTTTTCTCTAAACTCTCTTCAATTTCTTTCCGTTCAAGCTCTGCCTTTTCTTTTAATTCTTCACTAGCTACCTGCGCTATAGCCTGCGCATTTAAACGCGCTTCTGCTAATTTCCGCTCATAAGTTTCAACGACAATGTCTGCTTCCTGCTTCATGCGCATTGCCTGATCTAAATCAGATGCGATTCGATCTCGCCGTGTTTCAATAACACCACCAATACGTGGTACAATTACACGAGAGATAAAAAGATAAAAAAGACCGAAAGAAATTGCCAACCAGAAAAAATGCGAACCAAAATGCACAAAATCAAAAGGCGGAAACACACGATTTGCATGCTCTGCCACCTTTTTAATATGTTCTATCGACGTTTCAGTGTTCTGTGCATAAGCGCTTGAAACAAACATCTTCTTTCATCCTTTAAATAGCTTATTAAAGCCCTCTATAACCGATGATAACTGACTGACATCTCTCTGGCATCTCTCTGGTTAAGAGCTAAAAGGGTAAATCTTTCCTCATGCAAGAACAGATATACCCTTTTGATGATGATCAAACCCCAAAAAGAAGTAATAAAGCAATGAGCAATGAAAAAATCCCCAAAGCTTCTGTTACAGCAAAACCAAAGACGAGACGTCCAAACTGACTATCTGCTGCTGATGGATTTCGTAATGCACCAGAAAGATAGCTACCAAAAATATTACCAAGTCCTAAAGCTGTTCCAGCCATACCAAAGCAAGCAAGACCAGCACCAATATATTTTGCTGCAAGCACCATTTCCATGTTATTCTCCTTTAAAGCAAAATTGCATTATTCGACGGAAAACCGCCAGTTCTATTAATGTCCTGGATGAATTGCATCATTAAGATACATACAAGTTAAAACCGTAAAGACGTAAGCCTGAAGGAATGCGACCAAAAACTCAAGAGCAGTAATTGCTACAGTCATAATAAGCGGTAAAATCGAACCACCCACACCTACAAGTCCTACCCCAATCATTGAAACAACAAACCCAGAAAACACTTTAAGCGTAATATGACCAGCAAGCATATTCGCAAAAAGACGAAGAGAAAGACTAATTGGACGGGAGAGAAAAGAAATAACCTCAATCATTGTCACCAGAGGTAAAACCACAACAGGAACTCCACTGGGAACGAACAGTTTCAAAAAACTGACCCCATGCTTATAAAAGCCATAACCAATCACCGTCAAAATTACCACCATTGCTAACGAAAACGTGATCATGATTTGAGACGTAACCGTATAAAAATAAGGAAAGAGACCAATAAAGTTAGCAACTAAAATAAAAGTAAACAGAGAAAAAACTAAAGGAAAAAACTGCATCCCCTGCACACCAGATGATTCCCGCAGAGTCGATGCTACAAATTCATATGCCATTTCCGAAAGAGACTGCATCCGCGTTGGAACCAATCCACGACTCGATGACGAAATAAAGAGAAAAATAGAAGTTACAACAACCGTAAGGACTGTAAACAATGATACATTTGTAAACGATAAATCCATATTTCCTATGGAAATCTTAATCAGCCTTGAAACCTCAAACTGATGAATAGGATCTGGAGCGTGCGCTGTCACTTCAACCTCATT
Organism: Bartonella sp. TT29SHDZB; assembly: GCF_042193395.1. Classification (NCBI taxonomy): domain Bacteria; kingdom Pseudomonadati; phylum Pseudomonadota; class Alphaproteobacteria; order Hyphomicrobiales; family Bartonellaceae; genus Bartonella; species Bartonella sp. TT29SHDZB. The sequence goes on along the minus strand of NZ_JBHILQ010000011.1, from coordinate 46,561 downwards.
TATCGGACCTCTCATTGGCCCCTTTATCTTGTTTTTGGCGCAATGCGCCTTTTTTTCCTAATTGACTGGAGGAAACATACCCCACAGACCGAAGAATACTCAATACACCAGCAGCAAACCCAAAGAAGAGAAAAAATACCAATCCCCAAGGCCATGAACCTGCTAACTTATCAAACCCCACCCCCAAAACAATACCAACTATAATACTTGCCAGAAACTCACTGGAAAGCTTAATTGCACCTGCCATCCTTCCTTGTGATTTTTCCCGCTTATTCCTATGCTCCCGCTTCTTTAATGCTTGCTTGCGCACTAAAGCTACGCTTAAGTTCCTACTACGACATTCCAAATCCTCTGAATGAAGACTCTCTCCTTGCTTTTCTTCTTCAGCCTCCTTACGGCTCATAACGGGTTTCTCGCCCATCGCCATCATTGGCTCCTTAATTAAAAAGCAACGTAAGAATACATTTCATAAAACCGTGTGCATCATATTGTTCCCGAATTTATTCGTCAAGATACTAAAAGAAATCTATCACCAATTTATCGTATAAATTTTATTGCAGAAATAACGTATTTTTCAATTTACATGCTTTCTTAAAAAGATATTCTGAGCACCTAAACCGATTTCACGACAACACCCGTGAATGTATAACGAAAAGTTCCCGTGAATAATATAAAACTCATAGAACAACCATTTTTACTATTAACGAAAGGTGTCAACTGATACCATCTTATTTTCCGGCTCCCAATGTTATATCAATCCTAGTTTTGAAAGAGAACATAGAAAGCTAAAAAACAGTATGAGAGCGTTGGTTTGCACCTTTTATTCAAATAAACTTGCACTTTTTATTTTATGAAAATGATAATAATCAATGGTTTCTATATGATCCTATTCGCAAAGTATTTTACATATGCCTTTACAGGTCCCATCACGAAATGAGCTTGAGGGTATTAAGAGAAGTTCCTTTAAATACGATTACCATACCACTTTATACAATTTTAATCCACTTTTATGAACTTCGCTCTTTACAATTGAATATCGTTAGATTTAGCAAGTATTTTTGCTTTTTATTCAGACAAACTATCGTAAGCAAAAGCGCTTATTCATAATCTTTATTTTTATGAAACGATAATCTAATACTGCTTTTCACACAAGCATTATAATTATATTCCCCTACCCTCATATTGCATCTATTCTTGCACTTAAATAACCCATTAAGAGAATTTATGGACTCTTTCTTAAATACTCCCTATCACACTCTTCTCATGACATGCAAATAAATGATTTTTATCAAGATGAAAGAGCTCTATTCAATAGCGCTTAATGATAAATAATCATCAATAAAATTAAAACTGTAGCAAATAAAATTTTAATTTTATGAAACGAGAAACCATTGAAAAAACTTATTTTTAAGATTCTTAGGTATAGATTTCAGTTACTGAAAAAATTAAAGAGTTATCATTTCTTCTTGGAACGTGTCGCAAAAGGATTATCAGAGGCTCGTAATGATATGCGAACGGGTATACCAGATATATCAAATGTTTCACGTAACCCATTGACAAGATAACGCAAATACGACTGGGGCATACTTTTGGGGCGCGAGCAGGAAATCATAAATCCAGGAGGACGTGTCTTAACCTGTGTGATGTATTTAACCTTAAGTCGACGTCCAGAAACCGCAGGAGGTGGATGATGTGCCACAACAGTTCCAAGCCATTGGTTCAATTTAGCCGTCGAAATGCGACGATTCCATACACGGTGCATCATCATGACATTTTCCATTAGTTTATCAATCCCTTGACCATATTGTCCTGATAAAGGAACGGCTCTCAAACCACGAACTTGAGGAAGAAATCGAGCACATTTTTCATGCAAATCAATCAATGTGGTCTGACTGTTTTCAATAAGGTCCCACTTATTGAAAGCAATAACTGGAACACGCCCTTCACGAATCACAAGATCAGCAATTTGTAAATCCTGCTTTTCAAAAGGTATCGTTGCATCAAAAACAATGACCACCACTTCTGCAAAACGAATAGCACGCAAAGTATCTGCAACAGATAGTTTTTCTAGTTTTTCTTGAATTCTCGATTTTCGACGTAAACCTGCAGTATCAAAAAGTTTAATATGACGACCACGCCATTCCCAATCTACAGAAATAGAATCACGCGTGAGTCCTGCTTCTGGTCCTGTTAACAATCGCTCTTGTTTCAACATACTATTGATAAGAGTGGATTTTCCTGTATTGGGACGCCCCGCAATTGCAATCCTAATGGGCTTACTTTCATCGTAAATAAGCTCCTCTTCTCCCAAATCCTTTACATCATCACCAACAGATGCAGGTTGTATCATTCTATCTTCTTCTTTGTTGTTGCCAAAAACATGCTCTGACCCAACAGCATCTATAATTGCATCACGCAGATCACTAAGTCCCAAACCATGTTCAGCCGATATTGGGCACGGCTCCCCCAAACCTAATGACCACGCCTCATACTCTCCTCCTGTTGCCGCTCTTGACTCAGACTTATTGGCAACAAGCACAATTGGCTTTCCTGATTTGCGAACCAATGAAGAAAAATTTAAATCACTTGGTGTTATTCCGCTCTTTGCATCAAATACAAATAAAATTAGATCCGCTTCATCAATTGCAACTTTTGTATGAGAACGCATACGCCCCTCAAGTGTATGATCACTTGCTTCTTCCAGCCCAGCCGTATCAATCACATCAAAACGTAGATCTTGAAGTTTTGCCGCATGAATACGCCGATCACGTGTTACACCAGGCTTATCATCAACCAAAGCCAATTTTTGCCCAACCAAACGATTAAATAGTGTTGACTTCCCAACATTGGGACGACCAACGATAGCAATGGTAAGGCTCATCGATTTATTCCTTATTTGCCTTGCCCTCAGCTTGTATAAGCTCAAGCATCATTCGAGCCCGATTTGTTATTTTTAAACCCAAAGCACCTTCTTCAGAAATTTTCTTAAAATAATAAACCGCTTCATCCATTTTATCCGCCTTATAAGCAGCTAAGCCTAAAGCTTCTCTTGCAGACATACGCATAGGATCGGTATCACTTGCCATATCTTTGATACGCTTTTCAACATCAGCTAATGTCCCTGTATCAACCAGAATATAAGCCGCCCGAATTTTTGCAACTTTCTGCAAAATCTGCGGTGCTTTCTCATCCGCTGCAACAGAATCAAAGATCTCCACTGACTTAATAATATCACCTTTCTCCATGAGTAAAGAAGCCTCACGTAAACGAGCAAGAAAAGGATACCCCCCAAAATGAGAGGTTTTAACAGTTTCTAATTGCTTTATCGCTTTATCAAAATCACGTGTATCCGCAAGATCAAGACTTTTTACAAATGCATCACCAATATAACCAGCTTTCTTTATTTGCGTATAATGATAAACTTGATAAGCAACTATCATGAATATAAAAAGAATAGCTGCTCCAATAATTGAAAAGCCATACCGTCTCCAAAAAGCAAGCGCCTTTTCCTGACGAAATTCTGCATTAACTTCAGCAATAAAACTATCATACGACATATATCATACCTTGAAAAAAGTTACTTTATCTGTGCTTTTACGCATAAATGGATAAAGATGGTAGTCCTAATTAACTAAAAATCTTTAAATTGCTCGTTTATTTATTTTAAATCAATATGTAGCCAATTCAATCAGATTTTTGCAACAGTCTTAATTGAAAATGATGTAAGCCCCTATTTGTACACATTACAGCTTTTACATATATTGAGTCTTATGAAAAATTCACTGCCTTAATATTCATCATGATTGCCTATCATCTCAAGCGAACTTTCTCTCCATTATATAGAGGATAATCTTTTAAAATCTTCAACCGCAATCGTTGGTTGTATTGGATTACAGAATTATAATAGAAAAACCAATTCTTAAAAAAACAGTAAATTTCCACGAATATCTACTAAAACCAAATAGATAAATTTTTATCTGTATCAAAAACACCGAAGCGCCATGATGAAAGTGCAGTATAATTCCAAATCTTCAGTTAAAGCTCTTTATATAAAGTGTATCCCTTCAACTTATTATCTTCATACGATTAACAATTATTATCTTCATACGATTAACAACCTTTTGTAATTGATCCTTAAAGTTTCTAAAAATATCTTATTGTAATGGCCAAACCCACATAAGCATTGGAACAGCAACAATAACGATCAACACCGCCAATGGAGCCCCCAAACGTGGATAATCACTAAAACGATATCCTCCTGGCGCCATCACGAGCATATTACTTTGATGTCCAATAGGTGTAAGAAACTCACATCCCGCACCAATTGCAACAGCCATCAAAAAAGCTTCAGGCTTATAATGAAGGGAATGAGCAAAACTTGACGCAATTGGTGCGACCATCATCACTGTTGCTGCATTATTCAAAAATGGTGTGACCAACATAGCTGTCACCAACATAAGCGCTAAAGCACCAGATGGCGGGAAAAATATTGCTAATTGGCTCAGCCATTGACCAATGAGATCCGTACATCCTGTTTTCTCTAACGCTTCACTCACTGGAATAAGAGCCGCTAATAGCACTAGTATTGGACCATCTAATGCCTGATACAGATCACGTGCGGGCAAAACACGAAAGATCACCATTGCAGCAGCAGCAGAAAAGAAAGAAAAAGCAACTGGAACAATATGAAAAGCTGTAAAAATAATTGCTATAAATAAAATAGCTAACGAGATGAAACCATGTCGTAAATTTCCAAACACAATATTTCGTTTTGCTAGGGGCAAGCATTTCAATTCTCTTAATAAATTGGGAATAACTGCATCCTGTCCTTGCAAAACAATCACATCTCCAAGATGGAAAATAATATCATCAAGTCTTCCCCGCACCCTTTCATGTTGACGACTTAACGCAAGAAAATTTACATTATAGCGATCAAATAAGGAAAACTCTTTCGCACTAATACCGATAAGAGGTGAATTATGGGTAATGACTGCTTCAATAATATCAATATCACTGTCCTTATCACCTGCAGCAATAGTTCGCCCCTTAGAAAACTCTAAACGAGCAGAATTCATCACGCTATCTAACCCTGTATGTGATCCTTCCAGCAAAATAATATCATTTTCAGACAAAACAAAATCTGGTAATGGTGAAATAGATACTTTGTTTCTGATGATTTGAATCACCATAACATCACCACTTGATGGCTTAACCAAATCAACAATATTTTTTCCCACAATCGGTGAATTTATTGGAATATGCACTTCTGCAACATAATTACGGATATCAATGGCATCATCAAACGATACACCTGAACGCACACGCACAGGCAAAAGCCAATAAAAAAGAACCAAATATAAAACACCAACCGTCGCAATAACCGCACCAACTGGTGTAAAATCAAACATAGTAAAAGGTGTTCCTGTTAAACGTTCTTGCATCGCTGAAATAACAACATTGGGAGATGTTCCTATCTGTGTCATAAGCCCCCCCAACAAAGAACCAAAAGCCATGGGCATCAAAAAGACAGAAGGAGAAACCTGAGAACGACGAGCAAACTGAAAAGCTATTGGAAGCATAATAGCTAAAGCACCAATATTTTTAACAAACATTGATAATACAACAACAGAAAGAACCAAAAAAGCTAATTGAAGACGCACCGATTTCACGTCTGGCCATATCCGTTGAATAATAAATTCCATTATACCAGAGCGAGATACAGCAGTACTGACAACAAACACACTCCCCACGATAATAACGATATCATTACTAAAACCGCTAAAAGCTTCCTTCGGGCTGACAAGACCAGTAGCACAAGCTATCAATAATGTACAAATAGCAACAAGATCATAACGAAATCGATCCCAAATAAAAACAACCATCATGAGACCAATGATCAAAAAGGCCATTATTTGATTTTCTGTCATAACACTCACTTCTCCCCATTAAATTATAATGAACAAAAACATATCTGTTATGTTTTAAATATTCCTGTAAACAGCAGCAAGATAAAAGCAGACATCGGAATATTTTAAGATAATTTAAAAGTGATAAAAAATTATGATGTGCATAAACCTGCCTCTCCTTATTATGCGTGCTTTTCTATAAAGTGCTGAACCCAAAGAAAATTGATAAAAGTTGATAAAGCTATATTGCAAAAAAGATGAGAATAACTCTAATATAGAGAGTAGATAATTGTTGAAACTGGTACACGCTATATTTAAACCTTTGTCGTTGCTTAAAAGAATTTATCTTCACTCTTAATTCAAAGAGTGATAAAAATGAAAGAAGAAAGAATGGTCAATCTTAGTAGTGGGTATCAAAGTAACCTCAGATATTGGCTCACTTGCATTATTGGATTTGTTGCTATCTTGGCAATTATAATTGTTGGGGGATTTTATATTGCAAAACCTTATCTTGACAGTTTTGTAAGAAAAGAAATAGCCCGTCGTGCCATAAAAGCCGAAACATCTGAAATAAGCATTCTAGGTAAAGTCAATTTGAAGAATGTGACATTACCCGTTCCAGCTGGTACATCACTTAAAATTGGTGCCATTTCTGCCCGTCCTCCTCTTTCCTTTATTCCCGGAACTTTTACATTTTATAATGTTGATTTAAAGCATAATGATATTCATGTGCAAATCCCCCAAATTTCTCTTCGGAATGTATCCTTAAAAGAAAAAGATAGAACGATAACATCACGTCTTTTACAATCAATGATGCGTATTGAGCTTTCCTCAATTATTGCTCCCAATATACAACTTTCTATAGAAAATAAAAATAACCGAACAGAAACGGTTAAAATCAAGAATTTCCAGCTTTCTGATTTTAAAAATAACCATATCCATTCAGTTAGTATCAAAAATATGGATCTTAAAACGGTCGTAGCAAATGGTACCAAACAGATGCAATTTATGGCTAAAAGTGATACAATAAAAGCCAATGATATCGACATAAACTATGCCTACTCTATCATTTTTGGAAAAAACAATGCTCTCAATCAAGGTAAAACCGTTACTGGCCCCATTTCTCTGAATAATATAAGTGTCGATATTTTTGAAGAAGCAGAAAAAAATAGCTCTTTCTTCCTTGGACAGTTTAAAACATCTGGTTTAAAGATGAAACCGCTTGAACAAACTCCTGAAAAATTAATCAAAGCTTATCTTAATGCAAGAAAAGAGAATAATAAAATCGCTGAAAAAGTAGCACAAAATGGTCTTCTTCTAAACATACTGCTCGCCATTACCTCAGCGGATGCCAAAGTTGATAATATCACCGTTGATATACCGCAGTTGAAAGCAACGCTCGAATCATTCCAATTCAAACCAAGTTTGTGGAAACAACCTATCCCTAAAAAGCTTTTTCTTTCTCTCAATAACCTTTCCGTTTTACCTAAAAAAATGAATGAAAAAGACTTAGAGTTCTTCAAAAATCTGAACTTTGAGCGCTTTAATGTTTCAGGAAAAATTGATATTTCTTACGATGAAAAAAAACGTATGCTCTTTCTTGATACAATGTCTTTCAATATGAAAAACGTTGGATCTGGGAACATCTCGGCTAAGGTTATTGATGTTGATGAAAAGCTTTTTTCTGGTCAGAAAAATATAATGATTGCTGCGTCTCAAGACCTTGGCATCAATGAAATTGATATACAATATACGGATGCAGGTTTCATTGATAAGCTTTTTTCTTATCTTGCGCAAAATCTTAATGACAGCCAACACGATCTAAAAAAGGAACTTTATGACGATTTCTATCTAATGATGACGCAGACCCCAAAAATTCTGATAAAAAATCATGCCGAAGCAGAAAAAATTTCAAAATCCTTAGGAGAATTTGCTAAAAATCCACAAACATTGATCGTTAAAATTAAAGCAAATGATAATAAAGGTCTCGCAATAGTTGATCTCGAATCTGCTCTACAAAATGATCTATCCAAGGCTTTAAGCAAAGTACATCTCACTATTAAAAATGAAACATCACCTTAAACATTTTGTGCTTTAAATATGATGATCTTACCTATAAATTAAGAACTTTATTCCTCTTTTTTCTTTTATATGATACAGAAGGTATCATACAGAGTCATTTATACAGAGAATATAGAATCTAAAATTGTCGATGCTTGGAGTTGTTCATGTCTGATTTATCTTCAAATCGCCTGCCTAATCGCGCTTCTCGTGTCACCAATCAAGCGCTTTCTGCTATCGAGCGTTTTCTCCATATTGAAGCTCTCAGCGGTGTTGTTCTTTTATTAGCTGCTGCTTCTGCACTTATTTTTGCCAATTCTAAATATGCTGCTTTCTATGAATCTTTTTGGCATACACCTCTTGGCTTTAATTTGGGTCATTTCACTCTTTCATGGGATTTACATTTCTGGGTTAATGATGCCCTTATGACTATTTTCTTTCTCGTCGCTGGAATGGAAATTCGACGCGAAATTCATGAAGGGGCTCTTGCCGATTTTAAACAAGCAATCTTACCAATTGTTGCTGCAATAGGGGGCGTTTGTGTTCCTGCAATTATTTACTTTATCTTCAATTTTAACGAGGGACATATGCGCGGTTGGGCTGTGCCAACAGCAACAGATATTGCCTTTGCTCTAGGTATTCTTGCTCTTCTCGGAAAAAAAATTCCTTCTAATCTTCATATTATTCTTCTATCATTAGCGATTATTGACGATATTATCGCTGTTCTTATTATTGCTTTTTTCTACTCAACAAACATTGATCCTAGCGGTTTAATGATTGCAGGAGCGGGTATTGCTTTGGTACTATTTTTTCAGTGGATCGGGCTTGCATCAGCATGGCTTTACATTTTACCTGGTGCAATCATTTGGTGGGGGTTAATGGTAACAGGCGTTCACCCATCGCTTGCTGGCGTAATCTTAGGGATGATGACTCCCGTTCTTCCTACCCGTACTCTTGTAGCGCCACTCACCATGCTCAGTAACGCTATGCAAATTCTTCAAGAAAAAAATACAAAAACAGATCTGCATCATATTTCAACAGCATTAAAAAAGATGCGCAAAGGACAACGGGCCATGATTGCCCCAGTAACACGTGTTCAAAAAGCATTGCATCCATGGGTTGCATACGTTATCATGCCAGTTTTCGCCTTCGCAAATGCAGGAGTAAGTTTTGCAAACTTTGATCTTTCTTCTGACAAATCATTCTTGATTGTTCTAGGTGTTGTCATTGGTCTTTTCATCGGTAAGCCTCTTGGTATTATCACTGCCAGTTATATAGCTGTAAAATCAGGGTTATGCCGCCTACCCCCTCATATGACCTGGACAGGTGTTTTACTCATTGGTTTTTTAGCAGGAATTGGCTTTACAATGTCTATCTTTGTTTCAATGCTCGCTTTTAAAGATATTATTCTGCTTGATGCGGCAAAAATTGGGGTCCTTTGTGGCTCTGGTTTATCTGCCCTTATCGGTCTGGGATATGGATTTATTTATATTAAGCGCGATAAAGGAATTTCTCAGTAGTTCCTAACAAACTAACTGAAAATACATTTTTATGCAGAAATTCTAAAAAGTAATTTTGCCCATTTGTTCGATTTGGACGATATTTAATGTAAAATCCGTTGTCTCGCCTCATCTTTACACTTATGAAGGAGAAAACTAACATCATCATACTATTTACTAGCCTCTAATGTTGCAACAACCTTTGGCACTCGAGAGGAATCATAAGAGATATTTTTATTCCTTTCTTCAATATTCTTTTACTCATGCACCGACTCCACTCATGGTGTGCACAAAAATGATTTTAATTGTTTCAATATGAAAGGCTTCGTGGTTTCAGAAAAGCTGTCTTTAGTTGGGACTATAATTCACTATAAAGAAAAATTTAATTATTATAAATCAATATCTTATTTTTAATAATAAGAAAAGATAAGAATAAGCAAAGTTCAATAATCAGTTAAGTAATTCCATGACTTATTTTTCCTAATAAACCACCTTCCTCGTTTCTGATTTTATTGCGGTATTCTAAATAACTTTAATTTTTATCTTCTTAAAAGCACATTATTTGGGGATAAAAATATTTGATTTGTCATTATAAATCTTGAATGGAGTCCAAATATCGTAAGATTTTCTTATTTCAAATCTGTATATGATGAATCAATCAAGACTATTCTCTTACACGTCACAAGCTGAGGAAGAGTATGGATTATTTGAAGAAAGAAGACTGATTCACCATATCCATACAAGAGTTGTTCAACACGAAAACTAAAAATTAAATGATGACGACAAACTGACACCTTTGATCTAAGTAAAGGAGATGGGGCGCACAATGGCTTTACCGTTATATCATTCAGGTCGGTGCCGTGAAATGGACTTGGAGGAATTGAGATATATTTTTTCAAAACAAGCGCATAAATTAACACTATAATAGCGTTTTGTTTTATGTGAAAGGCATATACGATTTAAATAACGCAATAAACAAAAACGTAAACCAATGTGTAATATCCATTATTTAAAAGATATTGCTGTCAATCCCTTTGAAAGTTGTAAAGCAGAATTAAAAGGAAGTTGTAAAATGGAAGCTGGTTTTCACTTTTATGGCTTCATATTCTCCCCCAATTAGGTTTTATCTCCATTTCAGAAATTACCCCACTAGGTATACGCAACATCCTTATTCCTATCTGGCATACAAAAACAGAAGTTGCTCGTAGGACCCTTATCCGTCTCAATATACCATCAAATATGCATCTGCACTGACATTAGATATTGATACAGGTAACAAAAAACAAAAGATTTATTTGGAATAACAACGTCATAACATCACTACTAAATTGACAATGGAGTGGAAAAATATTCCCGTTTTTTATCATCGACACATCGCTTGTCTCACTCCATGAAAGAATTAAACTTGAAGCATGTTTCCATAGGGAGCACTCTAGTTTACGTAATTAACTCGCGGGAAAAAAACTAGTCATTTAGGCTATTCTAAAACATATGATTGGTGGAAAAATAGAGCATATATATCGTTGTTCTCCCCTTTTCCCGCTCTTATTTGATATTTATTTTCTTTTTGTTTAAAGAGCTCGCTCTATATTTTTTGATACCATAAAATACTCTTCATAGATAATTTAAAAAGCAATATTTCCGAGACTTTCAAATTATACAACGCCACATAAAATACAAGAAGAGTAAAATAATATGGCTATATTTCTCACAAGAAGAGATTTACTTACAAAGACCACCATTTGCAAAATATGTAAACATGATAAAAAACTAGCATGATATACTGCAAAAACGAAATAATGTATTTCATGCATGATTGGCAGTATCACACAGAAAATACTTATAATAGAGTAGTTAAGGGAAGAAAGTTAACCTAAAGAACATATGGAGGTATCGAAAACTTTGAAAATCTTAATCATAATTCAAAAAAGAGAAATAGACATGAAAAAAATTTAAGTAATAAAATCATAAAAGAAATACACTATAACATTATCATTAATTTTGATCTATAGTTACATGATTTTATGAAAAGTACTTCTGAAGAAGCTATAAACGCATAAGATATAGTAATTTTGTAACTTATAGCGTAAACATAAATATTGTCTATAGATATAGATTTTTTATTGCCTCATAATACGGAAAAAATTAAATTTGCAAGATACACATAAAGTCATAAACAATCATTTGAAGACAAACTAAACATCTCTAGAAAATACATCATCAATTTTATTTTTGGTAATTCCATCACGAATCTAATGAGCTCCAATTTCTCTAAGATTTATAATATTAAATCTGTATTGACGAGGCTGTCCCTCATGCAACATGCATCCTTTGAATAAACGCACTACATTGCTTCTTATTCTATTAAGGCTTATCGTAAAGACTTCTCGATCCCTCTCTATAGGCTCTAAGACGTTTGTAGACGGCATATTTTATATCCCTTCTTAAACAGTTTTTTACCCAAACATCTTTCTCTTGTAATATATAAGTGACCATTTTTAAATTCATCATGAATAAGTTTAAAATGAGAGAGTTTTGCTGTATTAAATATTCTATTTAAGTTGAAAATATAAATTGTCCTTAACAAAAATTATTAATATATATTAAAGCTTTGTTGGAACTAAAAAAATGCTCATCCCTTATCAAGAGCATAAACAGCATGTAATGTTCTAACCGCAAGTTCAGTGTAAGCACTATCAATCAAAATAGAAATTTTAATTTCTGAGGTTGTGATTGCTTGAATATTAATACCCTTTTCAGCCAAAGCCTTAAAAGCTGTAGCTGCAACACCTGCATGGCTGCGCATTCCAATACCAATCACAGAAACCTTAGCAAGATCGCTTTCAAATTGGAGAACATCAAATCCAATTTCTTTACGATTTTTCTCAAGAAGTGCAACAGCTTTTTCTACATCTGATGACGGTACAGTAAAAGTCATATCAGTTTTTGAGCCATCTTCAGAAATATTTTGCACAATCATATCAACATTAATGCGTTCTTCAGCCAAGGGGCCAAAAATTGCTGCCGAAATCCCTGGGCGATCGGCAAGCCGACGAAGGGAAATTTGTGCTTCATCCTTAGCAAAAGCAATACCAGTAACATTTTGTTGTTCCACGATTTCATCCTCATCGCAAATAAGTGTTCCAGAAGAACTCATTGGATCCTCCATGCCTAAAGCATCAGGATCCTCAAAACTTGAACGCACAAAGGTACGAACCTTATGAACCATAGCCAATTCAACAGAACGAACCTGTAAAACTTTTGCACCAAGAGAAGCCATTTCCAACATTTCTTCAAAAGCTACTTTTGGTAAACGACGCGCTTTCGGTTCTATACGTGGATCGGTTGTATAAACACCATCCACATCTGTATAAATATCACAGCGATCAGCTTTTACAGCCGCTGCTATAGCAACAGCACTTGTATCTGATCCCCCTCGCCCTAAGGTAGAAATCCGGTTATCCGGAGCTAACCCCTGAAAACCAGCAATAACGGCAACCTGACCTTCCTGAAAACACTCGATTAAAAAAGATCCATCAATATTAGTAATACGTGCACGACTATGCGCATTGTCTGTATGAATAGGAATTTGCCAACCAAGCCATGAACGTGCATTCACCCCCATTTCTTGAAGTGTCAAAGCCAACAAACCTGAAGTAACCTGTTCGCCTGAAGCAACCACAACATCATATTCACGAGCATCTCTATGCATGGAGGAAGCATCTCTCGTCCACTGAACAAGTTCATTTGTTTTACCAGCCATCGCAGATACGACAACGGCAACCTCATTGCCTGCATCAACCTCTCTTTTGACATGCCGTGCAACATTATGAATACATTCCATGTTTGCTACAGATGTTCCACCAAATTTCATGACAATGCGCGCCATTAATAACACTCTTACCTTTACATCTTTTATCTCAAACAGTAATGAGAATTAGATGCTGTATCAACTAACCATTTTCTCGACATAGCGAATATCTATCATTTGTGCAAGTTTCATTATGATTATATTAATTTCTCTTGACTTTGTATAAAATCTACTTGACCTGATCATTAAAAATAAAAGGAAAGCAAAATGATAGATAAAACGCCGACAACTATTGATCAAAGTGAAATTGATCACTTTTCACGTATTGCTACAGAATGGTGGAATCCACAAGGAAAATTTCGACCTCTTCATCAATTTAACCCAACACGCCTTGCTTACATCAGAGAAAAAATTTGTTTAGAGTTTAATCGTGACCCTGCCTCACTTACACCCTTTGACAATTTGAAAATTCTTGATATTGGCTGTGGAGGAGGCTTGGTATCTGAACCAATGGCACGTCTTGGTGCTATGGTCGTAGGCGTTGATGCTTCACCAACGAATATTGAAGTCGCAAAAATTCATGCAGCCCAAAATGATCTTTTAATTGACTACCGTACCACTACGGCAGAAGCACTCGCCAATGAAGGAGAAAAATTTGATATCATCCTTAATATGGAAGTTGTTGAACATGTCGCTGACGTTAATCTCTTCATAGCAGCTACAGCAAAAATGCTGAAACCACAAGGGTTGATGTTTGTTGCAACACTCAACCGCACGTGGAAAGCATGGGGACTTGCTATTGTAGGTGCTGAGTATATCCTACGTTGGCTTCCTAAAGGAACACATGATTATAAAAAATTCCTAAAACCGCGAGAACTTAAAAAATTCTTATCACAAAACGCTCTAACTGTCACTGATGAGATAGGTATTACTTATAACCCATTAAAAGACAGCTGGAATCGCTCAAAAGACATGGACGTTAACTACCTCCTTCTCGCAAAACGGTCTTAAGAATATCTCATTTACAACTATTGTATGCCTTGTAATAAAGAATTGAGCTTTCCCTCAGCCTCTAAAGCATAAAGATCATCACAACCGCCAACGTGATAATCACCTATAAAAATTTGCGGAAATGTATTACGTCCATTTGCGCGCTGTACCATTTCTTGGCGAAGGGATGTAGAAGCATCAATATCTGTATATTTTACGCCTTTTTTATTAAGCAAATCACGTGCTTTTGTACAATAAGGACAGTTAGGGCGTGTATAAATTATTATCTCTTTCATAGTATTATCCTCCAATATTTTTTAATAATATTCACTTTAAATTCCTCTTAAGAAGAGGGGAAAATAGAATCTTCTTTGAGAACACGCGAAAATGTTAGCACATCAACCTGTCGTGCACCTGCATCTTTTAATGTAGCAGCTGCTGCCGTAACTGTTGCACCCGTTGTAAATACATCATCAATCAGCAAAACAGAACATCCTTTGAGATATTTTTTAACTTTATGCGAAACCTTAAAAGCATTTTTTACGTTAAGTTTTCTCTCTCTTGAAGAAAGACTAACCTGCGGACGGGTATGCCGACAACGAACAAGCCAACTCGGTTTTAAAAGCTTTTTTTGTGATGCTGCAATGTAACGTGCAAGCTCAGCAGATTGATTATAACGCCTCTCCCAAAAACGACGAAAATGCAATGGAATGGGGATAATAACATCACAATCATCAATAACCTCGCGCCCAGCAAACATCATCCACTTGGCCATAAATGATGCCAATTCTATATGATCACCATATTTTAAGCGCGTTACTAAAGTTCGTGCAAGCCCTTTATGAACAATGACTGAGCGAACACGTGAAAAAGGATAAGAATTACGAAGTGCTTCACCACTGAGAAACCCCTCCCCCATATCACAAACAAAAGGAGTCCCCATAACAGGACAATAAGGTTTCGTGATAAATTGAAGTTCTTTCCAACATTCAGGGCAAATCGTACCATAAGTAGAAACATTTTGCTTACATCCAGGACAAATTGGTGGATAAAGCATCGTTTTCAAGCGTTCAACGAACTTACTTAGTATATCCCCGCTATTTAACGCCGCTTCTCGAAAATACAACATTATAAATTTAGGCTTTTACAAGTTTCCCTCAGAACAAAAGTTCCTTTGTATTTCCTCAATTTATAATTTTAATTCCTTTAAAAACTCTTACCTTCTATAAATTTATTTTCTTTCATATTATAAACTTGACAGAGCTTGCACAAATAATGAACCTTTTCAAAATATATTCTTTCATAGATCGAAAGTGTTCCACAATATGTCGCATCCTTTAATTTTTGATCATAACCGCATTGAACAATTCCGCAAACGCGCTTTCCAAAAAGCAAAAAAAGGATATGACTTTTTACTCTCTCACATGGCAGAAGATCTCTATAAACGTCTTAGCACTGTTGATCGCCTCTTTACATTAGCTCTTGATTTACACAGCCATACAGACCTTGCTGCGCAAGCTTTAATGAAATCTGGAAAAGTTTGTTCCATAGAACGCATTGAAACCGATACGCTTTATCAAAGCCATGATAAAAAATTCTATTTACGTCATCGAGAATTTCTTGATTTACCTCAAAGTTACTGTGACCTTATTGTTTCACTTCTTTCATTACAATTGACCAATGATACCCCTGGTGTTCTAAGCCAGATAAAAAATACCCTTAAACCAGATGGCTTATTTCTTGCTGTTATGGCAGGAGCTGGTACATTAAGAGAATTGCGGGAAAGCCTGCTGCAAGCTGAAAGTGAAATTTATGGTGGAGCAAGCCCTAGGATCTACCCTTTTGCCGACATTCGTGATGCAGGCGCTCTTTTACAGCGTGTTGGCTTTGCCCTGCCTGTAGCAGACGTTGAAGATATCACAATACGTTATAATACAATGTTTGACCTTATGCACGATCTTAAAGCTATGGGAATGCAAAATGCACTCATCAATCGTTCACGACGCCCTGTATCCAAACGTTTTTTTCTCCGCGCAGCTGAAATCTATGCACAACAATTTAGTGATCCTGATGGACGTATTCGTGCACATTTTTCTTTTATCTGGCTCTCTGGTTGGGCTCCTCATCCCAACCAACAAAAACCCCTACAACCTGGTTCAGCGCAAATATCTCTTACGAATGTTTTAAAAACTAAAAAAACATAATCTAAAATTATTTTTTAAAAATACTTTTATCTGTTGTCCGTAATATTTGACTGGTGACCGTTCCGGCTATCATTGAATCGCTCACGTTTAGAGCGGTCCGTCCCATATCAATTAGCGGTTCAATAGAGATAAGTACAGCAACCAAAGTAACAGGAAGCCCCATAATTGGTAACACAATCAATGCAGCGAAAATAGCACCTCCCCCCACACCAGCAACACCAATAGAACTCAATGTTACAACACCAATAAGCGTAGCAATCCAAGTCGGATCAAGAGGATTAATACCCATAGAGGGTGCAATCATGGTCGCAAGCATCGCTGGATAAAGACCAGCACAACCATTTTGTCCAATTGTTGCCCCAAAAGAAGCTGCAAAACTCGCAATGGATTGTGGTACACCTATCCACTGTGTTTGTGCTTCAATATTCAAAGGAATACTTGCAGCACTTGAACGACTGCTAAAAGCAAATGTCAAAACCGGTAAAACCTTTTTGAAAAAACGAAAGGGATTAACTCCAGAAATACCAAGCAATACACCGTGAATTCCAAAAATTAAAATAATACCGACATAAGAAGCAATAATAAAAACCAGTAAATTTAAAATATCTGCAATACGCGATATTGCTCCTACTTTTGTCATAAGTGCAAAAATACCATAAGGTGTCAAAGCAATCACAATACGGACTAACCGCATAATCCAAGCTTGTGCCACTTGAATAAATAAAAGCGCTTTTTCTCCTTTTTCTGGCTCATCTTTCTTTAAAAGGAGAACCGATGCACCTAAAAATGATGCAAAAATAACAACACTGATAATTGACGTACGTTTAGCTCCACTCAACTCAGCAAATGGATTTTTAGGAATCATAGACAAAATCATCTTTGGTATATTCATATCTCCAAGTTTAGAAATATGACCTTCAAGAAGAGCAGAAACATTTTGCCCTTCATGCACCAAACCATCGGTTGTTAATCCAAAAAAATTAACCACAAGCACACCAACCAATGCTGAAAGAGCCGTTGTAAAAAGCAATATTGAAATTGTTATTATACTCATCTTTCCAACAGCATAAACAGAATGTAAATGAGCAACTGCTGAAACGATAGAGATAAAAACCAATGGCATAACAATCATTTGCAACAATAAAATATAGCCCTCACCGACAATGTTAAACCATTCAACGGATTTCAATAAAGTGCTTTCACCCTCTCCATAAATAAACTGCAAAACACTTCCAAAAATCAAGCCAAGGATAAGCCCTAGCATAACACGTAGTGAAAGACTCCATTGCATTCTCTTACTTTGGGCAACCCACAGTAAAAAAATAACAAATAAAAACAAATTGATGAAAAAATTAAATGTCATTGTCTATGCCCAGTCCATATTCACTATTGTTATGATGACGTAAATAACATGCATAATTCAAAATCAATGCATAATATCTGAAATTAAAGTATAAAGCTTACAAGGCTTTTACAAGATCATTATTTTTTCAATTTATAGCTTAAAAGAGAATTTTTTATCTATTAATAACGGTTTAAAGAAAATAAATAAAAATACTTTCCTATTATTTAAATTTACACTCTCATTAAAAATAATTAAAAAAGAGAAGTATAAACAACATTCATTGCATCTTAATACTGAATAGTTCCAACATATCTTATCCTATAAATGCCCTTATCACTCTCTTTTGCTATTTGAATTAAAAAGAGTTTTCCAAGCAAGGATGAATTAACAATCGAACATTCATGATTTTTCTAGAAAATACACCAACAAGCTACTTTTGCTAATTTTATGAACTGCGCTCTCAATAACAAAAAAATCGTAAATGTAGCGGGCTTTGAAAGCTACAATGCCTATTGAAATGTAATACCAACAAAAATATCATATATTTCATTTGATATAACCACATTAACTGATATCAATCGTCATAATAGCTATATTCAATATCCGACTATTGATCGAAGATAAGGCATTAAATCACTCAGAAGCGTACCGTAACATTTATTGTTTTAGCTTCTCTAATACCTTTGTTTTCTGTATTAATATCATTTGGATATATCAAAGTGAATAGATCTGAATCTGTACAATGAACTTTATCAATCACACCTCAATAAAAACTATAGAGATTCAGAATATCGCGAAAAAGAGGAAATAGCAAAAGAATATATATATAGAAGTCTTTCAGAGTACAATAAAATTTGTCACAAGCTGGCATCATCGTTATATTTTAGCCCTCAATGTGCCCGACAGCCCTTGTATTAAAACGGTTTATAAGAAGCATTTTTAGTCCTTTCTTCTATAGTTTTTTCTCCACACGCCAGCCCCACTTGTGACGTACAAGCAAGTGATTTTGATTGATCAAGATAAACAGATTTGAAATAAGAGAATCTTATGGTATTGGGGGGCTAATTCAATATAAATAACGCCATATTATCTTTATAAATCAATATATTGTTACATCTACAGAATATGATAAGGTATCGTAAAAAAATATTTAATGGAACTACAAATTGAACCTTCATAATTGGATATTTTAAAGCATTACCACACAATACTTGTCTTTTGTGAACACTGTATACTGTTGTTTGGCAAATAATCCAAAGACAAAGATCTGCTCAGTAATTAAATATGATACTAATTTGATTCATTGAGAAAAAATGCTTCTCTCGCAAAACTTGAAACAGACTTTAATGATCTGATGGCTGAATATGTAGAAAATTTTTAGATTCTCCAACTGATATTAACCGAAAAAAACAAATGATGTGTTCAGAAAAACTAATAACATTGTAATTCCCTTACCCATTTTAAAAATACAGCGATTGTCTACATGATGACAGTATAATTATATCGTATAATGATAAAAAAAGAATAAGAATCCTCATGAGATCTGGCTAATAAAAAATGGAAGCAATAAAAAGTTAAGCAGCACACTCTATGTTTTTAACGAACAAAAGAAGTGTTTGTAGCTTACCAGCACAACAACTAAGGTTTTGTATTTTTTCCACAAAACAAAATACTTCGTGTTCATATAAGCATCGTATATTGAGTTATAATCATTTATTATTCTAACATTAAGCAAGATATTAAACGCAAATTATATTTTTTTATCCCTTTTAAAAGTGAAAAATATTGTTTTCAAATCTATCCATCAGCGTGATGAGCCAAGTGGATAAAAATATTTGATAACCAGCTAAATATATCTCCTATGATCTATCTTTAGGATAAAGATACAACATTGAGGTTACAGAGATATCGTGACAGTATTAATCTGGATATAAAGATAACAGTGCCCAAAAGAGCTCTGTATTGTATCCCTTATGAGAAAGGTTGAAAGCAAGGGACAATATTCTCTCTAAGACAAGTTGGTGAATGCCTCCCACAGTGATATGCATTTTTTAAAAAGTACAAAGCGCCTTTGCCTAAAATTTAATAGGCACATTCTAAAAATACAGGTTCTACAGACTCATTCCAAATAGAATAGTAATAAGACAACAATTTTTCAGCATCTGTTTGCCCCATTGCAACAACCTCTTCTAAAGGATTAAGAAAATTTGTTTCATCAAAACCATTCTCATCATACTGTTTGCGATTTTTTAAGCCCTTGCGTGCAATAGCAAGAGCTTGACGTGCTAATTCTAAAAGAATGGTTTGACGAAAAGGGGTTCTTAATCCTTTTTGGGGAACATGTTGGCGCAACTCTAAAACTTCTTCAAAACACCAATCTTTTGTTAAAGCCTCTGCCTCATTAAGTGCTTCTCTATCATAAAGAAGCCCAACCCAAAAAGCTGACAACGCACAAATACGCTTCCAAGAACCGCAATCAGCTCCTCTCATTTCTAAAAATCTTTTTAAGCGGACTTCAGGAAATAACGTTGATAAGTGATTAATCCAATCTCCCATGTTTGGAATTGAATTTGCAACTTCTCCTCTTAATGCTCCATTCATAAACTGACGAAATGTTATATGTGTACAATCATAATAACGACCATCCCGCACAACAAAATACATTGGAACATCAAGGGCCCATTCAACGTAATCAGCAAAACCAAAACGCTCAGAAAATATAAAGGGGAGAACGCCTGTCCTCTGATTATCCGTATTACGCCAAATTTCAGAACGCCAAGATAAAAAGCCATTTGGGCGTCCTTCTGTAAAAGGTGAACTCGCAAATAATGCGGTCGCAATAGACTGTAGCTTCATAGATACTT
The DNA here is from genome assembly GCF_042193395.1 of Bartonella sp. TT29SHDZB. Lineage (NCBI taxonomy): Bacteria > Pseudomonadati > Pseudomonadota > Alphaproteobacteria > Hyphomicrobiales > Bartonellaceae > Bartonella > Bartonella sp. TT29SHDZB. The sequence goes on along the minus strand of NZ_JBHILQ010000011.1, from coordinate 25,881 downwards.
GCATTTTTCGCCGCATATCACTTTCAGATGAAAAATCAAGATTAACCTGAACTGTTGATGTGCGATACATCATATTAAGACCATTATGCCCCACTTTCGGCATATAATCAGTCATAATCTGGTAACGTGACTTAGGCATTTTCGGCGTTTCAGCCAAAGTCCACTTTGGACTAGCTCCAAGACCTAGAAAACCTATACCTAATGGTTCTGAAATTTTCTTGAGAAGAGTTAAATGCTTCATCAACTCGTAATATGTATGCCCTACTGATTTTAATGGTGCACCAGATAATTCAAATTGTCCCCCTGGTTCCAAAGAAATAGCCCCCTGATCAACTGATCCTACGAGCCCAATAATATTCCCTTCATCTAAAATAGGTTCCCACCCTAAAGCGCTTTGCATCCCCTCTAAAAGCGCTCGGATTCCTCTCTCACCTTCATAAGGAACAGGAAGAAAACCATCTCTATAAAACGGAAATTTTTCATGTTCTGTACCAATACGCCAATCATCTTCTGCTTTATACCCCCCTTGGAAATAGCTAACCAAGGAATCTAAGTTATAAATTTCACTTTCATCGGTTATATCAAGCGCCATAACTTATCATATCCTATCATTGGTATTATCTTCTTAAATGACTTATTTAGAATGATTTTACAGACTTCTCAATCCATTGACCAATCTCCCACTGTAGCATTAAGAAGAGCTAAAGCAGCGACAGCGGCAGTATCAGCGCGTAAAATACGCGGACCTAATGATATTGGAACCACAAAAGGATGTTTTTTTAAAAAGCTCCGCTCTTCTTCACTAAAGCCACCTTCCGGTCCAATAAGAATACCAGGTTTTGTAACTTTAAACTTCTTAAAAGAAGGCAATGGATTATGCGATTTATGCTCTTCATCACAAAAGAATAAAGGCTGTGTCTCATCCCAACGTGCTAAAAGCTCTGCTAATGATAAAGCAGATACGCATTCAGGAAGAGATAAAATGCCACACTGTTCAGAAGCTTCAATAACATTGGCTTCCATACGCGCCATATTGATACGCGTAACCTGTGTATGATGCGTTATAACAGGCTGCAAAATCGACACCCCCATTTCAACAGCTTTCTGCACCATATAATCTAACCGCGCGTTTTTGAGTGGAGCAAAGCAATAAATAAGATTGGAATGCGTCGTTTGTAATCTTTCTTGATGGATAAGCTGAGCTACAACAAATTTTTTTTTAACAATGATAAGCTTAGCAAGCCACTCACCATCCTGTCCATTAAAAAGTAAAATTTCTGCTCCTGCTTTCATCCGCAAAACATGCACAAGATAAGAAGCTTGTGCCCCCTCTATTTTTATTTCTTCATTCAAAGCCAATGTCTGTCGGATAAACAATCTTTTAAGTTTATAATTTATGCGCATAAAAATCTTATCAAAGCTCACTATCGTCATCGAGAAAATAAAGAAAAGTATATAACAAAAAGAAAAAATTATATCTATAGAACTATAATATATTAAAGAATTATAGAGTTTTTTTTAGCTTTATGAGATGATAATAGGAACCAATAGATCTTTAAGTGATTCTGCTTTCATAATAGTTTAAATAATACACCATTCATCTTTGCATTCAGTCATTGATGCATCCGTGGAGGAAAAATATGTCTGCTAAAAAAGCTACAATTATTACGATTACAACCCTCTTAGCCTTTATTTTGATTACAGTGGGAATTGGTTCTGTTGGAGCAGACGGGAAGCATACAATTACCAAAGATGGCTATGGTATTTCTTCTGCGATTCAATAAGCACTGGCCAACATCCTCCTTAAAATTTTAATGTTTTTTAGCAACTTTTCTAAGATTTGCATAAATATTATGAATCTCTTGTATTTGAGAGATTCCATAAGAAGGATTTTTATTCTTCTCTTCAGTCATTTATCTATATCAACCACACTTATTATGACGGAGAGGACGGTTTTTACTGCTTCACGACGAACGGACTTAAAATGAAAGAATCTTTCGATAATGGGAGCTCTGATTTAAATTTAAAAACAACCTTAAATTGCAAATAGATGAATGATCATTATAAAATAGAATGTTATACAGATGAAAAACAATACTCAATCTGTATCAATGTCTTTTGTAATCAAAAAATTACCAAGATATTGCCCTTTAGAGCTCAGAGTAAATGTAAAAGGCTGTGCAAGGCTGTTAGCAAGACATTGAACATCTTTACATAAAGTTTCTGATCTATAATTTTTGCATAATTGTGCCTGTAGTATCAATTCATTCTGCTTCCCTTGAGCAATAGCAGTTACAATGGTTCCTTGAATGGATAAACTCAAGTCTGCTGTACGCATCAATGACTCTGTCACCTTCATCGTACCTTCTGAAAAGCTTGTCTGAATATCCCAATGATCAAATGTTGTTGAAAAAGTATCATTATTCATTAAAAGAAATTGTTGTTTATTTGAAAGTTTTGTTTGTAATTCATTCAGATCATACCCTAATAGCCGACCAGAAGACATCTTTAATGTTAATTCACCTTGCATTTTCGTAAAAATTTCTGGATAAGAATCAGCAAGTGTTCGTACCGTTGCAGTAAAATTTGTTTTGCTTTGTATAAATGGAATAAATCCTAAAGCTTCTAGAGCTCTCTGCGTATCAACAGAAGTACCTGAAATATTTCCTCCAATATGCATTTTTTGTCTAGCTGACGTAACTTCAATATTACTTTGAATGGATCCGCCAAAAATATTCGCATGCCCAAGATCAAAAATACCATGCCCATTTCTTATTTGTATCGCAGCAGCTAAATTTGTGAATGCAATATTCCCTATTTTAGCTTGTGGTGCTGAAAGTCGTATATCCACGCCAATACGATCAAAAATTCTCATATCAAAGCAGGTATTTTTCTTTTTACCTGAAAAAAACATTGAACCCAAGAGGCTAAGGTTTAGGTTATCAAAGGCTAAAGAGCCCATGACATTTGGTACATAATCTTGAAAATCAATTTCTAAAGCCCCACGTGCATTGGTTTTCCCCATCGTAAATGTAACATTGTTCATTTGGATATGCATTGGTTGCGCTAAAAAATGAGATTCCCATACAATGGGTATTTTTAATTTATGTCCCCAAAATTGATTCCCACCAACCCAAGATAATGTCTGATTCCATCCCGGAGAACGCATCGATACCTTTCCATCAAAAATATAATATTCAGATAACCGAGCCTGCCCTGTAAAAGTTATTCCCCCACGTACAGAATTGAGACTTGCTTTAATCTGGCTTTTGCCTCCTGCAAGAAGCAGCAATGCTTGAGATGCATCAATTGATAACTTTGTAAATTCTCCGCGCCAACGAGCATCTGCACGCAACCGTACTTCCTGAGTCGCTTCTGCCCAATCTAAAGTTGCATTTAATCCTGTTATTTTTTCTGTTACTCCTGAAAAACTATCGTGATAAACAAGAGCACCATTTTCAATGACAATCCGCCCAAAAGGTTGTTTTAAAAGGTGCTCTAGTTCTGGATGTTCAGGATTACTTTTTAATATTTCACGCGCATTGCGTATTGCCAACCCTAATGCACCTTGTGAGCGAGAAAACCGATCAAAAAAATCTGCTATTGTTTTAACAGGCTTTTCCATAACAAATTGAGGACGCATAATCCGCGTCTCTGAAAAAGAAATATGTCCCCAAAGAAGATCGACGATAGAAAGATCAACTTCTATTGATTCAGCTTCCATTAATGGCGCAACATCATTCATTTTTGATGTTAAAGTAACGCCAGAAAGAAATGCTTTAGGATAAGGAAAAAGATGTAACCGCGGTGGATCACGCAATTGCACATTGTAACCCGTCCATGCACTCAAATCCTGCGCTAAACGAATACGAATCGCATCTGTAGAGATAAGATAAGGTAAAACGAGAATCCCCACTCCAAATAAAAAGATAATTGTAATAAAAACTCCGCTCAAAAATTTTATTATTCTGATGCGCACAATATCCCTCTATACTTCCCCCCCCTATAACAGATTAAAAACAAACTTAAATGATCATAAAAAGTTTTTATAACCCTATAATTCACTATATCTACTTTGTATCTTCATTATTTTTGTTCTTTATCCAAAATTTATTCAAACAGCAATGTTGCTGCTTCTTTATAAAGCAATTATTTAAAAGTCTTCAAAATCATAAATCCACAATATTATAAAACCATTCTTACTGTTCTCATATGAATATTGCTATAAAACTCTATCGTATTATTAGAAAATGCTTTACACAAAAACAAACAGCCTTACCGAAAGGATCTCTGAATGAATAATATTATTGACGGAAAAAAACTTGCTGAAGAGATTATTGTGAAAGTTAAGGCCGAAACAACAAAGCTCCGCCATCACTATAATATACAACCTAGTATCGCTGTTATTATCGTTGGAGATGATCCAGCAAGTCAAGTATATGTCGCCTCAAAAAATAAAAAAGCCGAAGAATGTGGGTTTCTTTCAATCAAACATGCCGTTTCCAAAGAAACACAAGAAAAAGAACTCCTGCAACTTATTGCAACATTAAATTCTGATCCCAAAATTCATGGTATTTTGGTACAGCTGCCTCTCCCTGCTCATATGAATACAAATCGCATAACACAAGCCGTTGCTTTCCAAAAAGATGTTGATGGGTTTCATTATATTAATGTAGGAAAACTCGCGGCAAACGCACTTGAAGATGCGATTATTCCCTGCACACCAGCTGGTGCCATGATGATGATTGAACAACACTGTGGGCAAGATTTATCTGGACTTGATGCTGTCGTTGTTGGACGCTCTAATATTGTTGGAAAACCTATGGCTGCCCTTTTAACAGCAGCCAATGCCACTGTGACAATTGCCCATAGTCGTACCCGTGACCTTGATGATGTGTGTCGAAGCGCTGATATTCTCGTAGCAGCTGTAGGTCGCCCACAAATGATTAAAAAAGACTGGATAAAAGATGGTGCAATTGTTATTGATGTCGGTATTAACCGCGTTGCTGCACCAGAAAAAGGGATAGGAAAAACACGTCTTGTTGGTGATGTTGATTTTGAAAACGTAAAAGAAAAAGCTGCTGCGATCACCCCTGTTCCAGGAGGCGTTGGACCAATGACAATTGCCATGCTTATGGTTAATACACTCAAAGCTGCTGCGCGATCACACAATCTTCCTATACCAAAATTCTAAGAATCGTAACAGTTCATTGTGCATGGTTTCATGGCGCAGACTCATCTTGTTCATTTTTGCATTTTTCATGTCATAAAAACAGATGCTCCTTGATCCGCACGATTAACGGATTGACGAAAAACATGAAAAAGTTCACGTCCAACGCCATGTTCGTTTTTTGAAAGATCAGGAGGTGTGATTGTTCGCGCGTTAAATTTTTCTAAATCCTCCAAAAGAGTTAATTTACCCCCATGAACATCAAGGAAAACAATGTCACCATCCTGCAAACGTGCAATGGGGCCATTATCCACTGCTTCTGGTGTCACATGGATGGCAGCAGGAATTTTTCCTGATGCCCCTGACATACGGCCATCCGTTATCAATGCTACCTTTTGACCGCGATCTTGTAAAACGCCTAAAATAGTCGTTAATTTATGAAGCTCTGGCATACCATTGGCTTTTGGTCCTTGATAGCGAATGACAGCGATAAAATCTTTATCATGCAACGCTCCAGATTTAAAAGATTTTTGTAGTTCTTCTTGATCATTAAAAACAAGGACAGGAGCTTTAATCTGCCAATACTCTGGTTTAACAGATGAAACTTTTATAATAGCTGTTCCCAAATCTCCTGATAAAACACGAAGACCACCGTCAGGCTGAAATGGCTTTTTCCACCCTACTAACACCTTATGATCACCACTTTCCTTGAGAGCAGCTTCACGCACCACATGACCATCAGCAGAAAGCTTTGCTTCAATTGCATAAGCATTGAGATCTTTACCAAAAACCGTAGAAACATCTTCATGTACTAAACCTGCCTCGATAAGTTCGCGAATAATAAATCCCATCCCCCCAGCTGCATAAAAATGATTGATATCCGCTAAACCATTTGGATAAATTCGCGCCAAAAGAGGCACAACGGATGAAATTTCTGCAATATCATGCCATGTCAATTTAATACCGCAAACAGCAGCCATAGCAATCAAATGAATCGTATGATTGGTAGAGCCTCCTGTTGCATTTAATCCTACAATGGCATTTACAAAAGAACGCTCATCAATGATCATACCAAGTGGTCTATAATGATCACCAAGATTTGTCATTTCAAGTACACGCTTCGTAGCTTCCTTTGTTAAAGCATCACGCAACGGTGTATTCGCATTAACAAAAGAAGCTCCAGGCATATGAAGCCCCATCATTTCCAGTATCACCTGATTTGAGTTAGCGGTTCCATAAAATGTACATGTTCCTGGCCCATGATAAGAACGTGCTTCTGATGCTAAAAGTGTTTGGCGATCTATTTTATTTTCCGCGTAAAGTTGACGTATCTTCGCTTTTTCATCATTACCTTGACCACTTGTCATAGGACCAGCTGGTATAAAAATTCCTGGTAAATGACCAAATATTAGTGCACCAATCAATAAACCTGGTACAATTTTATCACACACCCCAAGATACAATGCTGCATCAAAGACATCGTGTGATAAGCTTATAGCTGTTGCCATTGCAATTACTTCACGCGAAAAAAGAGAAAGTTCCATCCCCGCATTTCCCTGCGTAACACCATCGCACATCGCGGGAACACCACCTGCAACCTGTGCAACACCACCAACCATACGAGCCGACTCTTTAATTAAGTGAGGAAATTTTTCAAAAGGTTGATGCGCTGAAAGTATATCGTTATATGCCGTGATAATGCCAATATTCCCAACGATATTTCCCTTCAAACGCTCTTTATCTATTGCACCACAAGCAGCAAAGCCATGAGCCTGATTGGCACATCCTAAAAAACTCCGTTTGGGGCGATGGACTTGTGCTTTTGCAATACGATCTAAGTAAATTTCTCGTGTTGATCGAGAACGTTCATAAATCCTTCGTGTAACTGTGGCAATTGTCTTGGAAAGTGCCATATTTCTCTCCCCCTTTCATTGTTTCTTCCCCTCATTCATTGAGAGAGATTACGTTTTTATTCACCTTGTGTCGCATATTCTGATTCACCTATTTCATTTTCTGCAGGCGACCAATAAACCTGTACAAGATGAGGGGAATTACGCAAAATTGCCCGAATAGGCATTTCTATTTCAGATCCATCTTGACACGCTTCTTCAAAACAATCGCGTTTCTGAAAACCTTCAAAATGGAGAATAATACAACGAGATTGCATAATAACTGGCAAAGTTAGTGAGAGTCTTGGCTCAACAGCGCTCTTGGCATGAAGGGGTAAAACAAGTGCTTGTGTTCGAAGATCAAGCGCTTGCTTTAAACGATCAGCATCAGGAAAAAAGGAAGCTGTATGTCCATCAATTCCCATTCCTAAAACAACAACATCAAAGGGTTTAGGCAAAGTATTAACACGATTTGCCGCTGAAAAAGCAGCAAGTTCAGCAGTAATTGCTTTATGATAAAGCCCTACAAAACGCGCTTTTTCGGCAAAATTTTGTAACAAATGACACCGTACCATATGTTCATTTGAACGTTCATCGTGTGTAGGGACAAAACGTTCATCGACCAAAGTGATAATAATCTTTTGCCAATCAATATCCGCTTTTGACAAATAATGAAAAAACAATTCTGGTGTTTTACCACCAGACACCGCTAAAACGGCTCTCTTGCGCTCAAGAACAGATACACTAAGCTCTGCTGCTACTCGATCTGCTAATGCCAAGGCTAAAGTCTGAGGAGTTTCAAAATCTAAACGGTCAATATTCATTCTATACATACTTATTGCTCTAAACTAAATTGTTCCATATACGCCCATCACGTTCTATGAGGCTCGTCGAAGCAGATGGGCCCCATGAACCAGCGTTATAACTGTGAACAGGCTGTTTTATTTCTTCCCATCCCTCAATGATTGGATCAATCCAACGCCAAGCAGACTCAACTTCATCACGACGCATAAACAGTGTTTGATCTCCACGAATAACATCCATTAATAAACGTTCATAAGCATCAGGATTACGTTCAGAAAATGCGGAAGCAAAACTCATGTCTAATGGAATGTGACGAAACCGCATACCGCCATAACTTGGATCCTTAATCATCAACCATTGTTTTACACCTTCATCAGGTTGGAGACGAATCACAAGCCGATTAGAAAAAATTTCATCTAAATCCACATTAAAAATATTATGAGGAATAGGTTTAAAAACCACAACAATTTCAGACATTCGCGTGAACATGCGCTTACCTGTTCGTAAATAAAAAGGCGTATTGGCCCAGCGCCAGTTATCAATCTTAACCTTAAGCGCTACAAATGTTTCACTCTTACTCACTCTTCCCAAATCATCGAAATAAGACTTTACAGATATACCATTTGATAGACCAGCAAGATACTGTCCACGTACAGTATGCTGCCCTACATTATGGACATCAAGCGGTGTTAAAGACTGCAAAACTTTAAGTTTTTCATCGCGCACAGCATTAGCACTGTTGGTAAATGGTATTTCCATCGCGACCAAACAAAGTAATTGTAGCATATGGTTTTGAACCATATCGCGGAGAGCACCAGTGCTTTCATAATATTCTGTACGCCCCTCTAACCCCAAAGATTCAGCAACGGTTATTTGAACATGATCAATATAATTGGAGTTCCATAGCGGTTCATAAAGTGTATTAACAAACCGCAATGCCATTAAATTTTGAACAGTTTCCTTCCCAAGATAATGATCAATACGAAAAATCTGCTCTTCATTAAAGGTGCTTGCAAATACATCATTAAGTGAAACAGCTGTTTTTACATCACAACCAATTGGCTTTTCAATGATAATCCGTGTTTGTGGTGTCACCAAATCATTTTTTTCCAACTTCATCGCAATATCAGTAAAAAGTGACGAACCAACAGCCAAATAAAAAGCTCGAATATCCGCTGAATCTTGTGATAGAAGGAGGGCTAAATCCTCCCATCCTCGATTTGAGGAAACATCAACAGAAACGTAAGTTAAACGTGCAAGAAAACGATTGAGTTCTGTTGAATTTAGATCTTTTGGATGGATATGTTTTTCTAAAGAAATGCGGACAAAATTTTGATATTCTTCACGACTTAAGGAAGTGCGCGAAACCCCAATAATACGTGTTGGCTCACTGAATTGCCCAGCACACTGACAATGATACAAAGCCGGCAAAAGTTTGCGCGAAGCCAAATCACCATTGCCACCAAAAACAATACAATCAAAGGAAGAAACTGGAATAATTTTACGCACCATGAACTTGTTTATTTTTCCATTCGATTATGAAATCCCATATCACTTATAAAAGCTTCCATCATTAAAGCAGACAGATCCTAAATAAGCCATTAATTTTCTTCATTTCAAGCAATGTTTCCATTAAAGGCGATCCAATAAAGAAAACCAACGCATTGCTAAAAATATAAGCGGATAACGCAAAACGCGCCCCCCCGGAAAAGATGAAATCTTTAAGTCTTGGAAAGAGGCAAAACGTTCATGATTCCCAGTCAACCATTCTGCGTATAATTTTCCCACGAAAGGAGCCAGCATAACGCCATGCCCTGAATAACCACCACAATAAGTCATCCTTGAAAAAATTTGGCGAACATAGGGCATGCGTTCAACTGTGATGGCAACCGTTGCTCCCCACCGATGGCTTAAATTGATAGAATGTAATTGAGGATAAATTTCAACAATTTGCCGTTTTATACGTTCATCTAAATTTAGAGGATGCTTATTATCATAACTTTCTACACCACCAAATAAGAGGCGATTATCAATGCTTTTGCGAAAATAGCGAACCATAAAACGGGAATCATCAACCGATTCCCCCCCTATAAGAATTGAACTATGCTTTGGTAATGGGGCCGTTGCTCCAATATAAGAGCGAATAGAAACAATATTTTTTTCAATAAAACGCTCCAGACCAAGTTTATACCCATTTGTTGCAAGTAAAACATGCTCTGCTGTTACACTGCCTTTTTCTGTTATCACTTTCCAATGAGCTCCCTTGCACCTTACGGTCGTTACTTGTGACTTCTCATAAAGCTTAGCACCAGCATCTTGAGCTCTTTTTGCCAACCCAACAATCAATTTTAAGGGATTTATATGGCCGGTATCCGCATCATAAATACCACCACAATAAAAAGTTGATCCAAGTCGCTCAGATGTTTCAGCCTTATCCATAAAAGTAAGCGCATGATAGCCATAACGCTGCATCGCCTCAATATGCCGTTGATAAGAGAGAAGCTCACGCCTTTTATGCGTCACAGAAAGCTGTCCTCCTATCAAATCACACGAACAATTAGGCATTGCGCATAAAGATAAAATATCTCTTTTAGCTTCTTCTGCTAAATCAAATAGAGCCTTACTGCGCTCAAAACCATACTTTTTTTCTAATGTTTCTACCCATTGCCGTTGCCCTGTTCCCAGCTGTCCACCATTGCGCCCTGAAGCACCATCACCAAAACGTGATGCTTCAAATAAAACAACATCTACTCCAGCCTTGGCTAAATGATAAGCAGCCGAAAGACCCGTAAATCCGCCTCCAATAATGGCAACATCACACTGTCTGTTTTCACAAAAAGAAGGATAAGAGGGACGTTCTCTTAAAGCATATTCATACCAAGAAATTCCTGGAGAAATTGAATTATAACCAATCATCGTCATAAAATTTAAACATTCAGCAGGAGATATTCACGCTCCCACGGACTAATTACTTCCATAAAAGTTTCAAACTCTTGTCGTTTGATTGCAGCATAAGTACTGACAAACACATCCCCTAAAATAGCACGTATCACTGTATCTTGTTCAAACAAATTGACTGCCTCAATGAGTCCACGTGGTAACTCAATATTATCAGCGTTTACATTATTTGTCGCTGGCTCATCCGGCTCAATTTTTTGTTGCAAACCAATAAGACCACACGCTAAAGAAGCCGCAAGGGCTAAATAAGGATTTGCATCTGATGAAGGAAGTCTATTCTCAACACGCCGTGCTTGAGGAGCAGAACGGGGAACTCGAAAAGCTGTAGTACGATTATCATATCCCCATCGCAAATTAACAGGAGCCGAATTATCAGGGACAAGACGTCGATAAGAATTCACATAAGGCGCAAGCATCACAAGTACCCCTGGCATATGTTTTTGCAATCCACCAATAAAATGCCGAAAACTGACACTTTCTTCACCATTCTCCTGTGTAAAAATGTTCACACCCGTTTTCTTATCAACAACCGATTGGTGAATATGCATCGCAGAACCCGGCTGCCCTTGAATGGGTTTTGCCATAAAAGTTGCATACATATCATGTTTTAGTGCTGCTTCACGAATTGTTCGTTTAAACATAAAAACTTGATCCGCTAATTCAATAGGATCACCATGACGTAAATTGATTTCAAACTGTCCTGCTCCTTCTTCATGAATGAGGGTATCAATTTCCAATCCTTGTGCCTCTGAAAATTGATAAATATCATCAATCAAATCATCAAATTCATTCACACCGGCAATGGAATACCCCTGTCCACCACCAATTGAACGCCCAGAACGACCAACTGGTGGAACTAACGGATAATCAGGATCGGGATTTTTTTGTACCAAATAAAACTCAATTTCTGGGGAAACAACAGGGCTTAAACCCATTTTTGTGTAAAAATGAACCACCGTTCGTAAAACATTGCGTGGTGTGTAATCTACAACCTGACCATTTTGATACACAAGATCACAAATCACCTGTGCCGTAGGCGCATCTTCCCATGGAACAATGCTTAATGTAGAAAGATCAGGCTCAAGGCGTAAATCACCATCTGCTTTAGGATATTCAAAACCATGACCATCTTCAGGATAATCCCCTGAAATTGTTGCCATAAAAACTGCTGAAGGCAATGCCAATGATGTTTCCGATGTAAATTTTTTAGAAAGCATCATCTTGCCCCGTGGTACCCCTGCTTGATCAGGCGTAATACATTCAATATCCTCTACCTTACGGAAAGCAAGCCATTGTGAAACTTGTTCCCAATTGCGCACACCACGTAAACTTTTGAGAAAACGAGAAACAGGTTTAAAATTCTTACTTTTCGTTTGTTTAACATTTTTTACAGCCATAACATACCAACTTTAAAAACAATCAAGCCCTATTCTTATTGTATCAGCCCCTGCATAAACGACACGAAAAAAATTTATCAACTGATATTTTTGAAGAATACTATAAGATCCATCAAGGTAAAAGAACTTTACGCTCAAAAAGCTATCCTATCACCATAGTGAAAAAAATGATATTGCACGCGATACATCGGTCTAACCTTCTCCTTATATAAAACAGCGAGAAATACCATATTGTACGTAACCTAATTCCGATTCAAATAATCATATATAAGCAAACATTGGCGAGAATAATAAAGGCGAGATATTTAATTTCCTTTTGGTTGTCGCAATGCTTAATTAAAAGAAAGGAAACTTTTCTTTTAATATGAAGCAAATTTTGTAACTCTATTGTTATCCACATAGAAGTAAACACCCTAGGATGGTGGTGAGTAGCCTTTACAGCTGTGCTTACAAACACTCACCCCGCCATAATATGCGTAAATGTATTTTCAGGATAAGACATACGCTCAGCATTTCCGACATGAAACTTAACCATCGCCTGTATAACAGAGCTATCAACCTTGTTCTGAGCGAATGGTACAAACTCTGCGCTTATATCAATTTCCACCGCTTGACATTGCACTTCGCACACAATATTTAGAGCTGAGAATCCAGTAGAGCATACCAAATCCAATAGATAGGAATTTTTGCTAATTGCGCCATGCGTGATCCAACATTTGATAGTCTCCAACCCACTAGGAGGTGTGTTATTTATATCTAAAAAGCCAAAAAATCGGATATGATAACACAATAAGACCAATTTCCTTTGAACTAACGTCCTTCATCGTCGATCTTCCACCATCGTAAAATCTTTTTTGTATCAGTTGCTTTCACATACTTTGACTTATGATCTAGTGATTCTGCTAACGGAATATTATAGTAAATCCCAGATTCCGCATAAGCTTGACGTATCCGCTTCCGAGCTGTAGGAGCTATCAAATTTGTTTGCCTATTTGCAAACTTACGAAAAGTAAAGTTTGGCTGAATTAGAAATGCGATCGCATCTTGTAGAGGCAAATGCCTAGCATGATTTTCTGGATAATGCGATGAAAACACAATTAGATATAATATCGTATCCATAACTTTAAATCTCCACTCACTAGCATCCACGCCCTCAAGAAGGTTAGGAGCCAAAGCAAGACGTATGAAGTCAAAAAATTTATAGACATGCTGCACAAGTTCATTATCAGTTGTAACGTTTACACCTTCAAAAAGCAGATATAATCCATCAAGCTGGTGCACGGAATAGGTCCTAAGGTAGTCATAAATGAGTACTAAAAACTTTTTGTCCAGACCGTAAAACAAACCAAACCAATGGTTATTCTTCTGCGAAAAAATACATTTTACGCTAGAAAAAATACGATTTATCCGATCACCCAATGCATCTTCATGATTGATACATATTGTTTCAATATTGTCTTCAATTCCATAAAAATCACCTAAAGCATTCAAAGAATGCAATAATACGTTTTTATTAAATGTAAGGGATTCAAAAATATTTTTTTGTAACAAAGATGCCGGCTGCAAGTGATATATCTTAGTATCTCGTGCCCTCAGATATAATCTGTCATTAAAAATGTCTCCTATAATTAATAACATAGATACCCTTTAAAGTTTAAAAAAGAAAAGCAGCACTCTATATTCTTAAAACCAGCATTTCTAAACAGGTCTATATTTTCATTATCAAAATTTGGTATTAATTTATTTTCCAAAGCTATTCTTTTATTGTCAATTTCAATCTTGGAATATCCATTGTTTTCTTTCCACTGCAAATAAGCGTCAATATATATATCATTTATAAGTGTATTAGGAAAAACAATTTTTTCGAAAACAACCAGTGTTGTCTTAGGCTCACATGAGCTTTTAATATTTCTGAGAAATTTTTCTCTGTCTACAGGTCTAATAAACTGCAAAACTAAATTCAGTATTATGAAATCCGGCCTTAAATTTTCTATACAGCGCCATTTACCATCTGATAAAAAATTATGACTCCTAAAAGTTATTTTGCTTAAATTAGAAGCGCATTTATTTTTCGCTTTCTCAAGCATATCAAGCGATAAATCAACTCCATAACAATGCTCCACAAGTCCCTCATTCAATATTTTATGTATCGTAGTTCCAGTAGAGCATCCGATATCTATAAATATATTATTTTTTGAAAATTTCGTATAAAGCAGCAATATAATTTCTTGAATATTTTCATAGCCAGGAACACTCCGCACCACCATATCATCAAATACTTCACAAACATCTTTATTAAATGAAAATGATTTTCGCTTGTCTTCCTGTAAAAAAAGCAAATCCCTAACCATACCGAAACTCCAAAACTGTGAAATAAGGAACATGATGACTAGCTTGCAACGGATCTGGGTGTTGTGGCTCTACAATTTTCTTTAGAACAAAACCATATTCTAAAAAAGCATTAATATAACTTGATAATGTTCGCTTATAAGACGTAAGATGAGATATCATACTGCCATTTTTATTAAGACGTGTTTTAATTTGCTTACCCTCGTAAAAATATTTTTTTAAGATAATTTCTTTATCAACACCAGAAACACAAGAATCTTTAACTGGATTAGGGAGGATACACAAAATCTTTGCACCTAGTTGCGCCAGCGTTGCTACCTTCTCTATACATTTTTGATATTCACAAATATGATCTAGTACAAGCGACAAAACGATACAATCAAATAACATATCGGTCTTATATTTATTAATATCAATTTCTAAATACTCAATGGCTTCCCCTAATTCTCGTGCCCTATCTAACATCTTTTGATTGGTATCTATCCCAACGACCATATCCGAACAACGTTCTAAAATTCTTGAATATGTTCCGATTCCACATCCAATATCTAGGGATGCTCTATAGCATCCTTCTATCAAAAGGTTATTAACTATATCATCGAGTAAAATTTTATTTAAGCTATCAACTTCTCGTGAAGTCACATAATGCTCTGCAACAACATCAAAATCATGTAACTTATCTTGAGATGGAGAAACATTACTATGTTCTAGTAAAATTTCATCACTTATGTAATCGTATACCGATACTTCATAATTATCAGGATTAATAAACAATCTTTTATTATGAAGAAAACGGGAGTCAGCACATACGTATTTAATTACTTCATGAGCACAAATAGAGGAAACAAGATAATTTAGCGGTCCGTAAGAAGGAGCCTGATAGTTTTTATTTATATTATATCTTAACTCGCTACATTCTATATCCGTATTTTTAGCGAGCACATCAAAACCAAAATCGGAATCTGGAAAAAACATTGGGCCTATGGCTCCCAAACGCCCTAAATATCCTGCATTAATAACCGGAGTCGAAATCTTTTTTTGAATCTCAGCCATTAACTCAAATGCATTCGGTGGATCAGCAGACAATAAAACAAGGTCGACTCCCATTAAAAAAGAACAGAATTCATCTAATGCCTCGACCTCAAGTAAACGTGGCAAAGTTACAACTTGACAAGTACTGTTGTGTTCAAAAATGCGCGCTTTTAAAGCATCTGCTTTTCGCAGACCTATCTGTGCTTCAACAAAAGCGGTGGTCCTTGTTAAATTTGATAATTCAATTCGATCGCCATCGGTTATCCTTAAATAACCAATACCCGCAGCAGCCAAAAGGGTTGCTACGTTAGAACCAATACCACCTGCACCAATTATCCCAATTTTAGCCTGCTGTAAAGACCGCACAGCAAGATCATGATCCATTCCTGCCATATCCAAAAACAATCGATGTCTATCGTATCTATCCTGTTCCCAAACAGTAGATATAATTTTATACTCCATCAGATCTTGTAACAACACATCAATATCATAAGCCTCTTGATATGCTCGTTCCCGATATTTTTGGCTAATAGCAGCACAATCATTTGGTGTATTCAAATCGATAAGCATCTCTACTAAAAACGATGGACAACTATTAATTTCGACTAAATCCATATAAGATGACCCACACACTATTTTTTCCTGTGTCTTTATGTAAGTCACAGGCAAGGCCCTGTTCAACTGTATCTTCACTTTCAAACCTCCTCGTCTTTTATTAACTTTTTATCAGTATAAAGCCAGACCAAATTAAGCGGGATAATTAAACATATACAAAGCAAGGTGAAACAAAAAGCAGCTTCTATACAAACATTGTTTGCCAACAAACCAATCAGCACAAGCGCTAAAATACCAAAAATACGTGCAAGAAAACTAACAATGGATAAAACCGTATTTGCATTCTTTTGTTGAATATGTTTAAAAAATTCTGCTTCAAACTGCGTCATAGGGACAGAAAAAAAACTGTGAAATACAGTGAATAAAATAATGGGGGCCCAACTGTTTGCAACAAGGAGCAGAGCAAGCATAATAACAGCACTCAGAACGAGTGAGCACAAAGTTATCGCCATAGGAGCGTATTTTTGCATAAGATATTTAATTACAAAGCGATTAAATAAGTATTTTACGAGAGTATAAGACACAAAGCACAGGCCAAGAATAAGAATTTTAGTCTTTCCTGTTGCATTGTCTAATACTCCTGTTTGTCCCAAAATAAAAGGTTGCCAAAAATGAAATATTGGCTGCAATGCAGCAACAATAAAACCACATATCAATATATAATATAACCCGATTTTTGAGGTAACTAAATAAGTAAAAGCTTCTGTTGCATGCAACAAAGAACCCGATTTTATTGGCTGACTACCCGAAACGGATGCAATAGCTATCCCCGTCACCCGACTAAACAAGAATACAAGCACGAGAAACCCGAAAGAACAAAAATAATATGCCGACTGATAATTATCCATACACAAAACAATAAGAACACCTAGAGCACCAGCAACCGTATTCATGAATGCCGTTAGTTCCCGCTTATAGGCGTTTACTTGGTGGTAGACCAAACTACCTTTGTAACCACCGCTATCGATTAAGCCTTTAATCCATGTGCTATCAGCGCCAGAACATAAAGAAAAGCCTAAAGCATAAATAATTTCTGCCGGAATTAAGACAGAAAGATTAGGCGCGTAGATACATAAAAAGAAAAAGAGCGAAAAAAAGAAACATGATAGGATAACATTTTGTTTAACGCCAATTTTATCTCCTAAAATCCCACAAGGCACTTCAAAAATACAAATAGCGACGCTAAATACAATTTGCAATAAAGCTAACTGTGTTATACTAACGCCCATAGACAAGAAAAAAAAAGCATGGAACGAACCTGTAATCAGCCGAACCCCACTCATTGCCGCACAGCCATAGAGCAACTTTTTAACTTCATAATCTATCGTCATTAATATATCCAAAAGCTATAAAGCTGGCAGCTTTTTTTGCTGCCAGCTTTATATATTTTAAACCTCAATTCACAAGGGAGCGTCGAGCAGTCATTTTCTGCTCACTTGTTTGTGCTTTAAGCGAAGTAACATCAACCCGCTTAATTTGAATTTTTTTCAGTGGTTTATACACATCTTTAGTTTTCATAATTTTACCTCCTGTATTAAATGAAAACAATTAAATTTCACATGAAGTACACATTATAGCTACTTTTTAGCTCGCTTTTGTCAATTTATTATTTTGATATAAAAAGCTTTGCTCTCCTCCCCGCGCCAAGGTTAAGTATTTCATACTCCAATCATTCTGTAACAACCACCGCAGCACTTGGAAACTCATGCGCCCCTTCGAGCAAAGTACGCTTATATTCACGCCAATTTGTCACCGGCTATGCACCACACTCAAAACCCATCTCAAATTTTCTGAAAACGCTGCTTTCAGAAATTGCCTACGCAGGCGTAATCAAACTTCTAACGATAAAGCAACGTCATCTTGAAATTCTCTAACACTTTTCTTAGCCAATTACCGCCGTGGTATTTCAAAGATTCTGTAGAGTGTATCATCCATACGAAGTCAAACTGAGCCATGACGAGCCTGTTCTTCTAAAGTTACAGTTGAACAAGTAAACATTATATTGGTGATGTTTTCCATAAATTCATGACTACTATAAAATCTATTTGCCAACTCAAAAGTGGTAATTTTCTATCCCATTGAAAAATAAATAATAAAACAAGCATAGATCTTTTTAGATAAGCCCCCCTGCTCATTGAAATAATTTAACCATTTTAAGTAAAAAAGGGAAATCACGAGAGAATAGTCTTTGCTCTATTATCACTCATACGCAAAAATCTAAGAAATGCTGATTTCTTAAGGGAAAAAACAAGAAATAAAATAGTTTTATAAAGGAAAACGGTACTGCACGCGATACATCGCGTGCTAACTTTTGACTAGTATAAAAGATCGACGCATCAAATTAAATATATTTTACAAATAAGCACGAACATTTTGCACCGCACTAGGTTTTATACAACTGCAGAATATCTCCTTTATTCGACAGCAGCTATTGCAGCGCCCCTAAAACGACCACACTTTGGAATAACCTCCTACCAAGCTACCCACTCGCAACTAAAGATTCACCATAAACCAGAAAGCACTTTATGACTAGATGCACTCCAACAAAGTACAATACCTAATAAGCAAAGCGATAAACTCCATACGAATAGTCATTTTCTTCAAAAAATAATAATTTGAGTCCGCATTCGAATCCAATCTGGCGCATTTATGATATCATAGCTCCTACATGCCGACAGCATAAATTTGTCATCTAAGGATAAATCCAATGGGATAGATATATCTCTTAATAGATACATCTCTTACAAGAATATCATACTCATAACAATTTGAACCAACGACATCCGCTAAACTAAATTCACCGCTCATATCTCGAAAAGACAAAATTTGTGGCACTCTATTCTCGTGATACTGTGCAGACCGAGCACACATCCCCAGAGCCAAGATTGTAATTAAGTTCGTACCATTCCGCTCTTTTATAGAGCTAATATTTGAAAATAAATAACCATAATCTTCAGATATAATACGCCTAGATTCAATAATTACCGTAAGCTTATGTAAATCACAACCCAATTGTGACAATGCCTCATAAATTTTACGAGAGTATTCGTCATTGACCGTCACGGCATCGCAGAACGCTGTGGAAGTCGGATATCCCTCACCTAGACTGATATAAAAACTTATCTGATCCTTCAATGCGTAAATATCCTTTCCAGCCTTAGTTAAGGTGGATACTATTAACTCAGTCGAATTCAAATTAGAGCCCACATGTAAATGCACCCCATTAAGCCTAATCCTATTGGATTCTAGCAAAGATAATGCGGCACGTAACTTCGCCGCAGTCATACCAAAACGCGATCTATCCCCGTTTGCCAGTACATGGCACAATCTCAATGAGATTTTAGGTAATATGTCAAAATGGCGGGCAAGAGCGATGATGTCATGTCATTCGATAATATTATCACACTGGACATTTATATGTTTTCTAATAGATAATTCTATCTCTTCTCGAAGTTTTACAGGGATATAAAAAATGTATCTCTACCTTTAAAACCATCTTTTTGCGCTAATGATATTTCATAACCAGACGCAAATTCCAAGTCCCAGTAACATAACAAGAATGCCCCGCCCGTCCATTAAAATACCCTGCTTTTTCTCGCTCTAGGCATTCATAGCCCGACCACGTAAAACAGGATACCAATTACAATATCAGACCATAAGGCTGCAAGAGAAAGTTCTTTTATATTTTTATCTTTCCATTGCCTCTTAAACAAGCTCGTCTGTTCATATAAGAAGTTATATGTATAATACATATAACTTCTACAAAAGGGGGATTCATTATGTTCCGTGAAAATCTTTGGTAATACACTCGGGCGATTAGATCACTAGTCGCCCGTCAATAATATAGTGCGCGTTAAGAAATTGGGGGAGATAAGCTATGCAACTCGTGGATCATCCTTTTGTGAAGTTCGATCAACTCAAGCTGATTTACAACTTCACATATCCGTTATTTCGCACTATTTCAAATGAATTTTACGATTACCTAGACTTTAATAAACTAGCGCACAGTAAGCAGATTCCACAAGCGCATACTATTTCTCTTTATTTGCATATTCCCTTTTGTGAAACCATCTGTTCCTTTTGTCCCTTTCAGAAAGGGGACTACAAGCACGTTAAACAAATCGAATCTTATATGTCAGCGCTTACCACAGAGATCAGAACCAAAGGAAATTTCATTCGCTCGCTTAGAGGGCCCATCCGCAGCATCTATATAGGGGGCAGCACACCATCGCTTTTGTCGGCAGATAATATCCGACACATCGGAAAAGTATTGCATGCCGAATTTGAGCTCTCTTCCTTAACCGAATTTACACTGGAAAGCGAACCGAAAAGCGTCACACGTGATAAACTTTATGCTGCCCGTGAGATCGGCGTTAACCGGATAAACTTCGGTGTACAGAGTTTCATTGAGCGTTTCCGATCATTGTTTAACCTCACCTCAACACGTGAACAAATCAACAATACCGTGGCTTTGTCACAAGAGATAATTGGACATGTGGGTTTCGACCTACTATATGGCATGCACAGCCAGCAAGCCGAAGAACTATTATACGATTTGAAGCAAGCCAGCGAGCTTCACCCTGAAACCATCAACCTCTATGCAATCAACAATCTGGCTATCACGTCGCAACTGCATAAGTCTTACGCACAAAAAGGGCTAAAGCCATCCAGCCTACAGCATCGACAGATGCTTCGATTATTTAGCGATATCGTTATGCGCAGCTGCGGCTATGCGCCGTGTAATGGGCATTCCTATATCAAAATTGCCAATAAAACTCCTCTAACGCTCGCTAAAACGAGTTCAGCTAATTATTTCCGCTATCACAAATATTTGTATGGTTATCATGACGATTATGTGGTTGGCTTCGGGGCGTCAGCACTGTCGATTCTCGGCTCACTCGTCACACGAGCCAATCCCTATCGAAGCGGATACATTACCGACATACAACTTAAAGGCAAATCCAAAGTATACTACAATTGGGTATCAGCGGAGCAACAAGCCTCCACGGCTTTGTGTATGCGGCTACCTTATAACGGCTATGCCAAAAAAGAAAGAATTGACTGGATCGCACTCCCCTCTTTCGTATACAATAACCTACAACAGCCCATAGGTGCAGGTCTCACCGCAGAAAGTGATAACAATCTCCAGCTGACTCAACGTGGTTGGCAATGGTATTCCAACCTTATGTATTTTCTTCTACCTCAGGAAGACAGGAATATCTTGGACGACTATGTCGCAAACATGCTGAATACAACCGCCGTACTTGATGGAACAGCGGAAACCTGTGTGGCATCTTAAGGAGAATAGAATGTTCACGCTTTTTGCCAACAAGAACATACGCTATTTTTGCCTAACCGTTAGTCTGCTCGCCTTACTCAGCGGTGCTTTGCGCACTGCCATCCCGCTATTAGCAAGACAATCTGGATATGGCGTAGTCGGAGTAAGTTGGGCGCAAGGTCTCTTCTCATTAGCGTGGCCAATTTTCGGCATCCTTGCAGGCGCTTTACTTGATCGCTGCGACAAAATAAAACTTGCCACCACAGCTCTCCTCATCTTCACGCTACTGCATATTGTCCTGTTCGTACTGCTCATGATACAGATTGCTCCAGCCGAACAAATTTTCTTCTATGCAACCATTGCTGGATTCATCGTCGTTTCTGCCGAAGCTTATATAATGACGATTCCACCACTTATCATGGAGGGAGAGCGATTGATGACCTTCTACTCTATTGTCTTGTTTTTAGATTTCGGGGTCTCCTATTTTCTTGCCCCTGTCATAACAAGCAGCATTTTAGCGCATAGCACACTGCTATTTCTCGGCCTTTTAATCGTGCTTTTTATCACATTGATTTTTACCGCTCGCCGTGCTGTTCCGACATCGCCAACACCTGATAAAGAAAACATCACTTTCCGTTATATCATTGCCGGCTTTCATTTCATTTTTTCAAATCGGCATCTTACCTCCCTTACATTACTCACATTTTTTCTATCGGTGGTATTTGGAGCATTCCTAACCTCGTTCATCTTCTTCGTTACCGACAGTCGGTATCTGGGCCTACATAGCAGCCAATATGGCGTGATGTTTGCAGCCTACGCGCTTGGAACAATGGCAGGTGCCCTATTTGCACCGCGTATACGTTATGCACCGGTGCGCCTAGCTGTTCTCACTGACGGTTTAGGAACGGTTGTCTTGCTGCTGATTCCAGCCTTTTCAAAAAGTGCTGTCATCGTATGGGGCGTCACCTTTATTGCTGGCGTTGGAGCAAGCTTATGGTTTATTGGTGTTACCGCCTTCAGGCAGCGCCTCACACCAAAGCAACTTCTCGGGCGAGCAAATTCTGCTTTTCGGGTGATAGGCTATGCTGGAACGCCGGTCGGAAGCTTTTTGGTCGGCGTCCTTGGTTCTTTTATATCATTGCAGTTTGCTGCCACCTTTATCGCTGGACTACTATTGGTGGCTATCGCGATAACGCTTCCTTTTCTTTGGCAGGCTGATCATATAGACACCCCCAACCCTGCCACAAGGTAACAGCTGCTTTTTAAAAAAGACACGGTCGGAAAAGGCACACATATCCTATTACGCAATCGATTGATCTGTTCTTTGGACGAGAAAATTATCACCATAATGGCTGATAGAGCCAGCGGCATTATAGAAGCAGCCAAACAAGCGCTAAAGACAAAACAGCCCCTTTACGTTGCATTGGGCGATAATCTCAACGCCCTATATAAAGAATGCAGAGAGCTTATAGCGTACGGAGCGCGATTCTTAACTAAAAACTCCGCCCTAGCAATGCCCACTTATACTTCAGTTAATCCGTCACTCGCTGGACATCAAATACCTCACCCCTTTACTGCTCCTCAAAATACATTTGCTGCATTTACACGCCGTATTCTTCCTTTGTAATTAAAAGAGCAGCCCTCCTTTCCTCATTTAGGATCTCTGCCTACACAATGCAGCAACAGATGCGACCATATATGCAATCACGCCTTAGGATCTGCATAGTAGAAAGCTTAGTTCGAAAGATTCATAAAGCCTATATCCCAATAAATTTGCCGCCCAATCCACCTTTTAAAAGGGCGACTTTATATAAACCGTTAGAGCAAGCTATGAAATCCTTAGGTGTATTAGAAATAATTGGCGGTTTTTACCTCAGACCAATGTTGATTGACTTTTACTCGTGCATATATGCAAGCGGTGCTACTCTTTTCTTAGATAGAAAAGACATAATCATTACCGTCTGACCTATTATTGTTTGAAAATAAAAAAAAGTATCAGTGCGACTGATGATATTGAAGAGCTATCTCATTATGTGGCTGTACTTAATTACGGCATTGGGAAGCTAGACACGCAATCACCCGTTTCTGCGCGCCTTCTGCATGATATTCATAAGATTTTATTATGCGATAAACGCGGTACGTCCAAAAGCCTTGGCGAATTTCGCAAAGCACAAAATTAGCTTGGCGGTAAGCAACTAAAGACAGCGTTATTCGTGCCACCCACTCCTACCACAGCCCCCCACTCTCTCTACCACCATCCCCCGCTTAGAATCGCGCCAACTCATCACAGGAGCTTCGTTAAACACCACACCAGTCTCAAGGGCGGTAAAATGCGCCTTGCCGCATTTAATCTTCAGCATTTCTTTAAGGCGCAAATCAAACTCGCTATTCGTTCCTTTTGTTTCCAGCACAAAGTAAAGCTTTTGTTCGCCATCCCGCTCTAAAAAAACCGCCCAATCAGGCGTATAAGAACCAATGGGAGTGGCTATTTTAAAACTTCTTGGCAGTTTAAAAAACAATCTGACTTCTGGATCATTTTCAAGACTTTGTGCAAACTCTTTCTCCACACTGCTTTCATAAACCACATGATCATACACACTCTTCTCACTCACAACAGCTGTACGCTCTAAATTTGCCACAAGCTCTTCACTGGTAAAAAGCTCTTGCACACTATATTCTTGCCCGACCAGCTTTAAATATTTAATGCCATCAATTGTAAGATTAACATAGGTTTTATTGAGTATTTCTTCTATGCGCTCTAAAAAAGCTTGTGGATTTTTCACAAACTCACGCTCACGACCACTCTTTGTCAAAATACCAATAATTGTCTTTGCTGTTAATTTCAGCTTTAAGGTCAAATAATGTACAATGTTCGGCAGTGCACAAAAACTATAATCAAGCGCACTCTGCTTTAATAACTGCTCTTCATAGGTCACACCAGCACTATCCAGTTCTATCTCTACAAGGCATTGATTTATAATGATAATCTAGCGTTATTCATATTGAATGAGAGTCCCGAATAACCTAAGATTGTCTCATTTTAAATCAGTTTATATTGCTTCAATCAAAACCACTCATTTGCACATCACAAGTGGGATGAATGTGTGGATCAAATTTATATAAGAAAGGAGTAAAAAATGGCTCTTATGAACCGTCTTAATGCAAGATCTGTCGCAACATTGGGGGCTGGCAAATATAATGATGGTGCCGGCTTGTTACTTCATAAGCGTAAAGATGGAGGTGCTCAATGGATTTTACGGTATACCCTTCACGGACGTCGTCGTGAAATGGGCTTGGGAGCATTGCGAGATGTCTCTTTAAAACAAGCCCGTGAATTGGCAACTGGGTGGCGTTCGGTTTTACGTGAGGGGCGTGACCCCATTAAAGAACGCAATAAACAAAAGCGTGAGGCAATCAGCAATCTTCATTACTTAAAAGATATTGCCGTAGATGCTTTTGAAAGTCGGAAAGCTGAATTAAAAAATGATGGTAAGGCTTGTGATTGGTTTTCACCTTTACGTCTTTATATTCTCCCTAAATTAGGCTGTCTACCCGTTTCAGAGATTACTCAAACAGAGATACGCAATACTCTTGCCCCTATTTGGCATACAAAAGCTGCAACAGCAGAGAAAGCATTGATACGTCTTAATCTTTGTCTTAAACATGCGGCTGCATTAGGTTTGAATGTTGATTTACAAGCAACAGAAAAAGCACGCGCGCTCTTAGGCAAACAACGCCATAAAACGCAAAATTTTCCAGCTATGGATTGGAGAAAGGTTCCGGCTTTTTATAAAACACTTTGCGAAACAACAACAATGACACAACTGGCTTTACGTTTGCTTATTCTGACAGGCGTTCGTACTTTTCCTTTATGTCATATCCATAAAGATCAAGTTGAGGATGATATCTGGACTATTCCTGCTGAAAATATGAAAGGAAAGCGTGATACAACAACAGAGTTTCGCGTGCCTTTATCATCAGAAGCATTAGACATTTTAAAACAAGCGCGCCTTTTATCACGCAATGATTTCTTCTTTTCTGCAACAGGTCGCGGTCCCCTCGCGCATAGGTGTATGGCTCAATATATGAAACGTATTGGACTTGATGCCTGCCCCCATGGATTTCGCTCTAGTTTACGCAATTGGCTTGCTGAAACAACCGATGCCCCCTATGAGGTCGCTGAAACCATTCTAAGTCATACAGTAGGAGGTAAAGTAGAGCGTGCCTATCGTCGTACGGACTATCTAGAACAGCGCCGTGTCTATATGGATAAATGGGCGGCTTATGTCACGGGTCAATCTTAAGATATGGAGTGCATAACCCCATGATCTGTGGATAACTTTCTCTCTCTTCTCTCTCATTCTCTCTCAATAAGACTCATAACGTATC
>NZ_JBHILQ010000096.1:0-1184 GCF_042193395.1 Bartonella sp. TT29SHDZB | reverse complement strand
AAACGCTTTGGTTTGACGATTGAAGAGGCTAAAAATCCGCTTTCCGGTACCTATATCGGGCGGCTTTATTTGCAAGGCAAAATAAATCAAGACCAATATGATGCTGCGCAAAAATATCTTGAAGTGAAAAACAATTACCTATGTGCAAAAGCATTGCCTAATGCAATTTATGATGAAATGCCTACAACTTCTGATAACGGAGCAAGAGAGAAATGGGTACAGAAGGCAACACAACGTCTTTTAGCTGTAAAAGATGTTGTTCAAGAAGCTCAATGTTTACACCGTCAATATAGCCTTCATGCCGCATTACAGTATCTTGTCATAGAAGATCAATCACTACCACACCTTGTGCTTTCATTGCGCATTGCTCTTAATGCGCTTTATAAACATTTTACGCAAAACCGGTAATTTTCAAGCGGCGTCTTGGATATTAATGGCAACCTCTTTTCCAAGAGCAATGAGAGTAGATTCTAAGGCATCTAATTTGGTTGCGTGGTTTAAATCCAACAATCGGTCAATTTGTACTGGATGAAGTTTTAAAAGACGTACGAGATCAGCTTTGCGTAAGTTTTTTTCAATCATAGCGTTATGTATTGCAATTTTTAAAGTCACCAATGAAGATACTTCAACAAAAGGATAGGCAATATCACGATGTCCAAAGGGAATAGGTTCACGATCTTGAAAACGCCCCATAATGACTGTTAAAAGTGCATTTTTAGCCTGTTCCAAAGCCTCTTTTTCATCGTTACCATAGGTAATAAATTCCTGAAAGTCTTTAGAGACGACTAGAAGAGTGTCATTGTCATCTTTGATAAATTTGATTGCATATTTCATTTACACCTCCATATTCAGGCTTATTTTAGGTCAAGATCTTTAAGAATCTTCTGGACTAATCCTGTTCCTAATTCTTTTCGCGTACCATGTATAGGTAAAACGGACCTTTTAGAACCACGCTTTATAAGCAAATGTCCTCTCTTCCCTGAAGTAAAATTGCAACCATGTTTTATTAAGATATCTTTTCAATTCTTGACTGTTCACTATAATAATATAACATCTAAAATGTTTAATATAAAACAAATGTTGTGTTAAAGGAAAATAAAGGACATCTTCATGATGCGTGACATCATCTTTAAGCCTTGATAGGTCTCTATCATCTCGTGAAGGAGCTGTTGTTCTTTTTCTGT
>NZ_JBHILQ010000095.1:0-1191 GCF_042193395.1 Bartonella sp. TT29SHDZB | reverse complement strand
TCAACAAGCATTATTTATTCAATGATCTTAGAGACGATACCGGCACCAACAGTACGACCACCTTCACGAATAGCAAAACGAAGTTTTTCTTCCATCGCTATCGGAACGATCAACGAAACATCCATGGCAACATTGTCACCGGGCATAACCATTTCCGTTCCTTCTGGAAGCGTAACAATCCCTGTAACATCCGTTGTACGGAAGTAAAACTGAGGGCGATAATTCGTGAAAAATGGCGTATGACGCCCACCTTCATCTTTTGTCAAAATGTAAGCCTCTGCTTTAAAACGTGTATGAGGCGTAACAGATCCTGGCTTCGCCAATACTTGACCACGCTCGATCCCTTCACGATCAACACCACGTAGCAGAGCTCCTATATTATCCCCCGCTTGACCTTGATCTAAAAGCTTGCGGAACATTTCAACGCCCGTAACCGTTGTCTTAGACGTTGGACGAATACCGATAATCTCGATTTCCTCTCCAACTTTAATAACACCACGCTCAACACGACCCGTAACAACCGTTCCACGACCCGAAATCGAAAATACATCCTCTATCGGCATCAAAAATGGTTGATCAACAGGACGTTCAGGGGTTGGAATATAATTATCAACTTCACTCATTAAAAGACGAACAGCGTCTTCACCAATGCTTTTATCCTTATCCTCAAGGGCTGCTAACGCAGAACCCTTAACAATTGGTATATCATCGCCTGGGAAATCATATTTGGATAAAAGTTCCCGAACCTCAAGCTCTACAAGCTCCAAAAGTTCTGCATCATCAACTTGATCAACTTTATTAAGAAAAACAACAATTGCTGGAACACCAACCTGACGTGCAAGCAAAATATGCTCACGTGTCTGAGGCATTGGGCCATCAGCTGCTGAAACAACCAAAATAGCACCATCCATCTGTGCTGCCCCTGTGATCATGTTTTTCACATAATCAGCGTGTCCTGGACAATCAACGTGCGCATAGTGACGATTTTCCGTTTCATACTCAACGTGGGCTGTAGAAATAGTAATTCCACGTGCGCGTTCCTCCGGAGCAGCATCAATTTGGTCATAAGCTTTAAATTCACCAAAATATTTCGTAATCGCTGCTGTCAATGAGGTCTTCCCATGATCAACGTGACCAATCGTACCAATATTAACATGCGGTTTTGTTCGTTCAAACTTGCTCTTCGCCATT
>NZ_JBHILQ010000094.1:0-1194 GCF_042193395.1 Bartonella sp. TT29SHDZB | reverse complement strand
TTTCTCATATACGCCGCCATCATCGTATGTGAAAGAGGACCACGACCGGTAAGTGAAAAGATGAAATCACTTTTAGAAATACAGCGGGCTTGTTCAATTACTTTTAATGCTTCAGATGATAAGGGGACGCGAAATTCTTTTGTTGTATCACGCTTTCCTTTCATATTCTCAGCAGGTATGGTCCATATATCCCCATCAATTTGATCTTTATGAATATGACGTAAAGGGTTAGAGCGAACCCCTGTAAGGATAAGCAAGCGCAAAGCAAGATGTGTTATGTTTTGTGTTTTACAGAGGAACTGATAAAAAGCTGGTATATCTTTCCAATCCATTGCTGGTCTATTAGTGATCTTATGACGTTGTTTTCCTAAGAGAGCACGTGCTTTTTCTGTTGCTTGTAAATCAACATCCAAACCCAAAGCAGCCGCATGTTTGAGACAAAGATTAAGACGTATCAATGCTATCTGAGCTGTTCCAGCTTTTGTATGCCAAATGGGAGAAAGCGTATCGCGTATCTCTGTTTGTGTAATCTCTGAAACGGGGAGGCAACCTAATTTAGGGAGAATGTAAAGCCGCAAAGGTGAAAACCAATCACTAGCCTTACCATCTCTTTTTAATTCGGCTTTACGACTTTCAAAAGCATCTACGGCAATGTCTTTTAAGTAATGGAGATTGCTTATTGCCTCACGCTTTTGTTTATCGCGTTCTTGAATAGGGTCACGCCCTTCACGAAGAACAGCACGCCACCCAGTTGCTAATTCACGGGCTTGTTTTAAAGAGACATGTCTTAAGGCACCCAAGCCCATTTCACGGCGCCGACCATGAATGGTATAGCGATAAATCCATTGAGCACCTCCATCTTGACGCTTATGAAGTAACAAGCCGGCACCATCATTATATTTGCCAGCTCCCAATGTTGCGACAGCCCTTGCATTAAGACGGTTCATAAGAGCCATTTTTAATCCTTTCTTATACAAATTTGATCCACACACTCATCCCACTTGTTATGTGCAAATGAGTGGTTTTGATTGATTCAAGATAAACAGATTTGAAATGAGAGAATCCTACGTTATTCGAGACTCTCATTCAATATGCAAAGCAGTAAATTATCATTATAAATCAATGTCTTGTAGAGGCTTATCGAGATACGGCATGTGTCTGGACGATTGGTTATGGTCACACCAGCAATGCGGG
>NZ_JBHILQ010000093.1:0-1213 GCF_042193395.1 Bartonella sp. TT29SHDZB | reverse complement strand
AAAGCAGGCGCCCCCCGCACCTGCTATTTTATTTACGCAACATCCTCATACTCATCACGAAAATAATCATCATCACTACCAAATCTTGGAATTGCCTCATCATGAATTTGATCACCAAATGATAAAGAGGCATTGCTATGAATACAAGAATAGCCAGATACAACAGCATCATACACAACAGCATCATCAATGACACTGGAATGATCACAAATATAAGCACCATCACCAACAATGGCATACCCCCCGACATGAGCATCACCACAAATAACAGATGTATCAGAAATATAAGCATTATCACTTACAGAGGCGTTATCATAAATTTTTGCATTACCTTCAATTACAACAGTGTCTTGAATATGGGCGTTGCCATAAACCT
This sequence comes from Bartonella sp. TT29SHDZB, assembly GCF_042193395.1. NCBI lineage: Bacteria > Pseudomonadati > Pseudomonadota > Alphaproteobacteria > Hyphomicrobiales > Bartonellaceae > Bartonella > Bartonella sp. TT29SHDZB. The sequence continues at coordinate 837 of NZ_JBHILQ010000093.1, read as the reverse complement.
CACAATAATCATTTATTTCCATGCCTTCAAAAATAGCATTACCATAAATTTGTGCATCACCATAAACGTCTACAAAAAAGCTTTTCACTTTACCGTTTTCATAGACCCTTGCATTTTGAAAAACGCATGCGTTATCGTAAACCCAGCAATTTCCGTCATGAGAGAGGTTATCTTCCTTCTCAATAAAACCACCAAGATCACCAGCCTTGACATCACCAAAGTCTCTTAATGCACGAATGCGATAAAGTGTAACATCACCAACTTGTTTGGTTTCATTTGTAAATTCATATTTTTTGGAGATAGCATTCATAATAAAATATCCTATTGGCTAATAAAGTTTTCATTTGACAACCTTGTAAGGGTGTCGGGTGTTGAAAACACGGCCAATAGTCCGTCGTTATGCTTTTCCCCATAAGGGGTATTGTATGGCGTAACCACACCCGACAAAATCAGTATATATGCTAATAAAAGCATAAAAGACAGTCAGTTTTTAAAGGCAAGGGAAAGATTGTTTCGTAATCTATCCGCTATTGGTTTAGTGTTTTCTGCACTTAAGTATTTATATAACAAAATACCCATTTATTGTCAACTATTTTTTGGCATTTTTTATAATATTTTCAAATATTTATCTTATAAAATAGCTTATAATTTTTATCTCTTTCTTTTGTAGTATATGCCCCTAAAAGCTCTCCTTCTAATCATGATTTCGGAGCCGCGTGAGAAGGACGAAACAAGACGTTAGGTTCTTTGTCAAGGACGCCTTTAGGCGCCATGTAATGGTTTCCTTGACACTAAGAACCAAGACTTGTTAGTCCTCTCATTAAACGCGGGTCTGAT
>NZ_JBHILQ010000092.1:0-1284 GCF_042193395.1 Bartonella sp. TT29SHDZB | reverse complement strand
CATCAAAAAGTTCGCACTCTATTTTTGTGGTGTAACCACCCGTTTTATCAAGTTTGTGCTTAACACTTTTGATGCGCCATTCTGCTGGAATATAGGGGCGGAAAGGGGGCTTTTGAACAAGCTTTGCTTCTGCTTGTACAAAGGGATCACCACCAATATCACATGAGAAAGAAGATTTGCCACGAGATGATTTGTTGCGATAAGCAGCAATGGCCGCAACAGCTTCTGATTGATTGTGGTAGGTGTATTTGAGTTCATGAAAAGGCTCTTTACCAACCTTGACTTCCTTTTTTTCACCAGTGCGGATATCATGATAGCTTGCGATAACACCGCCTTTTTTCTCTTTGTCTTCTTCTTCTTTCTCAGGTGTTGTTTCTGCTTTTTCTGATTCAGATGATGATGCTCTGTCATTGTTATCCATATGGATAAAGTTTTCATCATCATCAATCTCTTCTGGCTCTCGTGCATCAGCGGCGGCTTTTTGGTCGTCTCCCACATCTGTTGCTAAGCCATTTGCTGCACCTGCTTCATCCCGTGCGCTGTATTTAAAATCCCAAGAGGTACAATGTTTCTCATGAATAACTACTATGGGGAGTGTTTCACCAGTGATGGCTTTGCCTTCGCCCCGTTTAGCCAAAACAAGCTTGCCATCAACGGGTTTTGCTACCGCATCATAGTCTTCTGCAAGGCGCGTAGCAAAAGCCATATCGCTTTCAGCTGTTTGGTCAATGTGACGCACAACGATTTTTGCAAGAGAAGGATCAACCTTTGGCGTATAGCCATTACGCTCTGCTATCTCTTGAACAATACTGCCAAGGGTTTGTTGGTGATAGGATTGGCTTTTGGGTGTTCTATAAGACGTATTCATAGAGGCGGCGCGCCCTGTTACACTTAAGCTTTGGGGTGGGCTGCTTACAGAGATTTCATCAATCAGATAGGCTCCCATATCGCGGTTTTTGCCGCCTTCATAGCCAAGTGTGACAGAAATGATTGTTCCGATAAGAGGAATATCAAGAAAGCCGTTATCACTGTCACGCGCACGGTCATCAAGCTCTATAGTGATACGATCACTTTTGTTTTCTGCTTCATCGGTAATTTCAATCGACAAAACATAGTCCATCAGCGTTCTTGTGATGTCCTCTCCATTTGCCATCACTGTGCAAAAAGGTTTCATGATTTGCTACCCCAAATTCTGATCACTGGTGTGGCTTTCGGATAGGGGAGGGTTGGTAAGAGTATCGTGATACCTGCTTTTAAAATGGGTCCATAGTCTGCAAGACCAAA
>NZ_JBHILQ010000090.1:0-1345 GCF_042193395.1 Bartonella sp. TT29SHDZB | reverse complement strand
CAGAATTGAATTGTGCAACCTTGAATTCTGGAGCCCTCCATTCGCCACCTTCATAGCTAGCTCCTCCTCCTAAATACGCAGCCAATGCGTTACTCATCAAATAGAGTTGTGAGCCATTCACCGCCTCCATCGATTCTGCTGTAAGTAATCCAGACTTAACACCAGAAATTGTGCGAGCATCACCTTTACTGTTAGCAATATCGATTTCAGTGCCTTCTTTCTCTGCACCAATCTTAATAACCTTCATCTCATCTTTATCCTGCTTGACAAGGCTTTCACTGACAACATTGGTTACATCATTATGAACATTCGTAACAGAAGTACTAATATCAGAAAGTGCTTCTGCTACACTTTTATAACTTTCCTCACCAGTGCTGCCATCATCCTTGATAGTTTTAAGCTTGAAGGTAGGGGCAATCCATTCTCCTTTTTCATTATAACCAGCACCACCACCAAAATAGGTCGCAAGCGTATTATTCATTGTGTAAAGCTGTGAACCATTCACTGCATCGCTCGAATCCGCAGAGATTATGCCGTCTTCAAGAAACTTAATTTTGCTATTTTTTCTTTCCAATCCATCTCCATGCTTTGCTACAAAGGCTTTTTCCTTATCACTCCAAGATAAAGAATCCTGCGCTACTCCTTCAGAAACTTCTTTAATCCGTGCATTAACATTCTGAATATTCTCATCAAGCCCTGTAAACGCTGTATCTACACCAGTAAAGGAAGCTTCTGTTACCTCACCTTCTGTAGAAACTTTGGATAATTTATAAGTCGGTCCTGTAAACGCGCCATTATTAAACGCTGCATCACCGCCAAGAAACTTGGCAACATCTTGTGAGATCTTATTAAGCTGACCACCATTGATAACATCATGCGACTTTTCAGAAATTACACCATCTTTAACATTATGAAGTGCAACAGGTGCAGAATTTTGACCTTTACCTAAAGTCACACTGCCATAGTCAATTGTTTCATCTTCTTTCTTATCGTAGTGGACCACTGCTGAATCTTCTGACTGAAGACTGTTAGAAAGTTTTTCTAAACTTTTATCAAGTTGCTCTTTGTTAACTGCTTCATTATTCTTCGTTGCTGCCTTGATGCCAGAAAGGGTTCTATCCTCTTCTTTACTGTTGGCAATATTGAGTTCTGTACCTTCTACTTCCTTACCAATAGTGATAACCTTCGTATCATCATCCTGCTTGGCAAGACTATCACTAACAACATTAGTTACATCATTATGAACATTCGTAATAGAACTCGCAACACCAGCAAAGGCTTCCGCTACACTATTGTAGCTTTCCTCACTTTCTTTACCTTCCGCATCAACTTTCTTGATCACAAA
>NZ_JBHILQ010000089.1:0-1362 GCF_042193395.1 Bartonella sp. TT29SHDZB | reverse complement strand
TTTTTTTCAATATCCTGTGCTTGCGCCCATGCAATCACTCTATTTAGAGCGTCCTTAATATGGCTTTCGGAAAGATCTGAAGGTTTAACATTAAAATCCTCCTTCGCGTAAAACAGCACATCTTCATATTTACGCTGTGATTTTTCACCTCTAGAATATTCCCGAGCAAGGCAATAGGAAGCAGTAGTGAGTTTAGCCGATAACCGGAACTCTTTGCCGCTCTCTCCATAATTTTTTATATCATAGCCTATGCCCACAATGCGGTCAGGAAGATGATAATGCGCGAAAGTGTCTCCCACTTCATCGCGATAGGGTTCCCAGCCCAGTATTTTTAAAATTTCTGTTACGTCTTTGGTTTGTATCTTCATTTATTGTCCCTGTACAAGTTCTTCTAAACGACCTGTATGACGGCTAATTTCATATTCGATAGGTCTTCCCCACTCCCTACCTAATTGGTTTTTAGCCCAATCTTTCTTAAAATCATCCAGTTGTTTCTGAGTTGGTTTCTTTTCGTCTATAAATTCTTTGAGTTCTTCCTGATATTTATTTAGCTTTTCTTTGTGTTCCTCAAGAAACTCTCTAATAACATCTCCCGTGGGTTTTGCATCTCCTGTTTTATAGGCTTCTTTCAAAATTTTTTGATTTTCTGTAAGCTTGGAATCACCTGTTTTTGTTTCTCTAATTTTTAATTCACCATTTTCTATATAAAGAAGATCAGGACGAGATCTTTTTTCAAGTGGTTTTCTTCCAAACATATCACTCTCAAACTCAGCTCCCTTCACCTCAGCCTTAAACGAGGGTTCTTTTTGGCATACCGTACATTCTTCCTTGTTTTCTAATTCTTGCTTGTCCTTATCACGTTTTTTGTCATGATGTTCTCTGTTTTTATTTCCTGTCTGCGGATCTTTGATCTTTTCGCCTTTGGCACTGTCTTCAGAGCCAATTTTTCCAACTGATTGAACAACTTCCTTTTCTGCTTTTGCAGCTGCTGCTTCAGTCTTAGCAGCGAATTTAGCCAGAGCCTTTGCGCCAAGCTTTATGCCTCCCTTGGCTGCTCCAGCAACTCCTGTCATTAGGGATGCTGTTTCAGTCAATAATTTTCCAAATTCAAGTCCAGCATTAAAGGAACCACCAGCACCAGCTCGCTCATATTCCTCCTCCATTTTATTAATGCGATCTACATAGGACTGTCCAAGGGTCCGACCAATTGTCGCCAAAATCTCACCACTGCTGAAAAAATCTTTGAGCGCTTTCAAAGTCTCTTTGGGATGTTTGGCTAGTTGCCAAAAACCATCAACCGTATCGTATATTTCAGCCGGGACACCAGCTACCATACCTGCCGCAAAGCTTATATCTTGCCCT
>NZ_JBHILQ010000010.1:47814-72834 GCF_042193395.1 Bartonella sp. TT29SHDZB | reverse complement strand
AGAGCTGTCACCAGTCCCGCAAAGATTGCGGACCATGAAATGGGTGTGTGAAAGAGTGAATATTTTTCTTCTAGAGATGTTTCTCCTAGAAAATTCGTCTCAAATGGTGTGTCTTCAGGAATGCGAGTTTCCATGTTTTATCTCCTTGAATATGCTGGAGATACAATGCCTTTTGGCTAATTATGTTCCAAAAGGGAATAGATATGCGCCAAAAGGAATAGGAAAGATCTAAAGTTAAGATCGAGATCATCATGGTGGGACATTTTCTTTTGAAACTTTTGTTTAAAGCGCGTTCATAGAGAGTTTTTGTTGATCATAAAAAAGGGGGGTGAAAACGACAAGGTACGCCTATAGGGCTTTATAAGGTCATTATTATATGGATGCTTTTTTGTTTATATTCTTTCATAAATTTGAATTTTTATCTCATGATAACGTCTTGGTCGATAAACATATGATAAGCGTTACGAATGGGAATATATTTATGTTTCATAAATAAAAGCACATTTTGTATAGAGAGCTCTTTCTTTGTGTTTTCGCTATTGTATTCTTTTGACAAATGCTTTTCTTTTTGATTGTATCAAAAAGTTTAAAGAGAGACCTTGTTAGGATATAAAATGTTTCGTTCAACTTTTTTTAAAAATCGTGAAATCTATGGACCTCTTTGTATTGGCTTTGATCCGAGCCATAAAGTTTTGCAATCGTGGAAACTAAGCTTTGATTATAAAGGTCTAAAAGATTTTTGTGATATTCTCTTAACAGCAGTTGTTGGTAAAGTAGGGATTATAAAGCCGCAAGTCGCATTTTTTGAATTATATGGTGTGGAAGGTCTTCAAGCTCTCAAAGAACTGATTGAAAATGCACACGAACAAGGCATATTGGTTCTGGCGGATGCAAAAAGGGGGGATATTGGCTCTACTGCTGAAGCCTATGGTAAGGCTTGGCTTGGTTCAAGCAGTGCGTTCAAAGCTGATGCCATGACAGTTAATCCTTTTTTGGGTTTTGATGCTCTTATTCCTCTGATAAAGGTTGCAGAAGAAACTGGAGCAGGGGTTTTTGTGGTTGTTCAGTCTTCTAATCCAGAGGGAAAACAAATACGAAATGCGCTTATTGGTGATCAGACACTCTCTCTTCATCTTGCACAGTGTATTTGTGATTATAATAGTCAGTCTTCGGTTCTCCATCATAATATTGGCCCCATAGGTGCGGTTATAGGAGCGACATTAGGATCTGAATCAAAAGACACAATCGAGCAGTTAAACAATAGTCTGTTTCTCGTTCCGGGTATTGGCGCCCAAGGTGGAACAATGACACAATTAGCAAATCAATTTCCACAAAGACTTTGGCAGAATGTTATTCCCTCTGTATCACGCTCTATTACAGATGCTGGACGAAATATTGTTGATTTAAAAAATGTTATCAATCATTTTGCAGAACAAGCGCAAAGCACACTGATGTCTTGAGGATTTTTGCATCTGTAATAAATCTGAAGAATTCTGAGAGGGAGGGCTTTTGAGGGGGATGTTTCCGATTTATCAAGAATCAACAGTTGCTTTGTGGTTTCTTTCAACTAGCACAGATGTCTTTTCATTGAATGTTAAGCGGGCATTTCATGTTGAGCGGGGGGCTATGTTCCTATTGAAAATGCAAATATTTTCAGTAGATTGCCTTAAGGGTAAAGGTTTGCATCTTTTAAAAGCAAAAGCTTATGCATATTGTTACCAGTTTCCAGTTGATAAAGTTATTGCAGCGTTTGTTTCTATAAGATAGACACACGTTATCGGTGAATATATATTGTTGTTAGAGAAAAACATGTCATCAAAACAAGAAAAAACCAAAGCCCGTTTACCCCGTGGGTTTGTTGATCGTACAAGTGAACAGTTGTATGCAACTGAAACAATGATTGCGCAAATTCGTGAAGTTTATGAACTTTATGGTTTTGAAGCACTGGAAACTCCAATTTTTGAATATACAGATGTGCTGGGTAAGTTTTTACCAGATTCAGATCGTCCAAATGCAGGCGTTTTTTCGCTACAAGATGATGATGAGCAATGGATGTCTTTGCGCTATGATCTTACCGCGCCTCTTGCTCGTTATTTTGCTGAGAATTTTGAAGTTTTGCCAAAGCCTTATCGCAGTTATCGTCTTGGATTTGTTTTTCGCAATGAAAAGCCTGGACCAGGGCGGTTTCGGCAATTTATGCAATTTGATGCTGATATTGTTGGAACACCAACTGTTGCGGCAGATGCTGAAATTTGCATGATGGCTGCGGATAGTTTAGAAAAATTAGGGTTTCAGCAGCATGATTATGCCATTCGTTTGAATAACCGAAAAATTCTGGAAAGTATTTTGCAGTTGATTGGTTTAGGCGAAAGAGGGCAGATTGAAAGGCGCTTAACTGTTCTTAGAGCAATGGATAAGCTTGATAAATTTGGTCCTGAAGGTGTGCGGTTGCTTTTAGGCAAGGGGCGTTTGGATGACAGTGGTGATTTTACAAAAGGGGCCGAGCTTAAAGATAAAGAGATTGAGTGTATTCTTTCCTTACTCACCGTAAACGCAAAAACGGCAGAAGAAACGCTTGATATTCTCAGACAAGTTGTTGGTCAGAGTGCTCAAGGGCTTGAAGGGGTTCGTGAGCTTGAGGAAATGCAAGCAATTTTTGCCGCAAATGGTTATCATAATCGCATTAAAATTGACCCTTCGGTGGTCCGCGGATTGGAATATTATACAGGACCTGTGTTTGAGGCGGCATTGCTGTTTGATGTTCTTAATGATGATGGGCAAAAAGTTGTTTTTGGCTCTGTTGGTGGTGGGGGGCGCTATGATGGATTGGTGGCACGCTTTCGTGGTGAAAACATTCCAGCAACAGGTTTTTCAATCGGGGTCTCACGCTTGATCGCTGCTTTGCAAAATCTTGGAAAGTTGCCTATGAAGGAGACAACAGGGCCGGTTGTGGTGCTGATGATGGATAAAGAGCCAGAGGCGGTTGCTGGTTATCAAAAAATGGTGATGCAGTTGCGTGGTGCCGGAATTCGTGCGGAGCTCTATTTGGGGGCATCGGGGATAAAAGCGCAGATGAAATATGCAGATCGACGCCGAGCGCCTTGTGTGGTTATCCAAGGCTCACAAGAACGTGAGAGCGGAAAAATACAGATTAAAGATTTGATTGAAGGGGCGAGGTTATCTCATGAGATCAAAGATAATCAAACATGGCGTGAAAGTCGACCAGCACAAGTGACGGTTGATGAAGATCAATTGGTCAAAACAGTACAGAATATTTTAGCAACCCAAAAATGATAATGGTAAAAGTCTTTATCGAAAGGATTACCTGAAATATTCGGAAAAGTTGAGATTCAATTTTTGAAATTTGTGCTTTGCTCGTTTATACGTGCTGGCACACGCGTTCAAAAGTGTGGTGGTGAAGTGCGTGCGGCATAAAAGAGAGATTTTTTAAGAGATAAAAGTAAGCGCTATTCGCTATAAAATGTGTCCTTCTGAGGATGCGATGATAATGCGTTAAAATGTGCAAAAAAATTGTAACGAACAAAAACTCTGAGAAAATTAAAAGGTTTCACGCAACGCTTTCCCAAAAGTTTATAAAAATATTGACAAGTTTATATTGGCTTCATCTTTGAATTCTCATCTATGAGCATCAAATCCTTTGATGTTCTCTTCTTGGACATTACAAAATCTAGCCTTATTGCAAAAGGAGGGAGAACTAGAGCGTTTTATCCTAAAAGACTTTTTAAGCTTCAAAAAATAATGGAATGACTTAAATCGAACAATTTTTTCCAGGAGCATATTTGGATGAATTGTAAGCTGCCATAATGGTAACTTACTGATAATATGCATTTTTCATAAAATCAATTCTTTAACGGAGAAATGAAAATGGTCCAATATGATTTTACTCTGCTCTATGAACGAAATCCCTTTATTCTTGAAAGACCTGAGAATATTGGAAAGTCATTTAAACTTCCTCCTTCAAATTTCGGATTTGAAGATCTTCCGCAAATCACTTTTTCAGGCGCCTCGTCGTGTCGAAGTATGATTTTTGAGTTATCATTTAATGGTATGAAAGCTTTTTTGGTGATGTTGTGGCAAATAGGGAAAATGTTAGAAGAGGAGGGCGAGGTGGATTTATGGTTTGATCAGATAATATTAGATCATGATATTCTTGAGGAATTTTTGATTTGTGATCTTTCAATTCAAAGACCAGAATATCTTAATTTTGAAAGTTTTAAAGAAGGTATCAGCGAATTGGAAACAAATAAAATTGTAGCGAAGGGGACAAAAGAAGAAGGTTATTTCATCAATCCAGATATTTTTGGTCTTCCTGAATGTGATGAAGATTTTGAGTTCGATGAAGAGGAAGAGTTAGATGAGGAAGAAATAAAGGCACAGTTTATGGCAGAATACTTGAAACAATAACTTCTTTAACCGTTTTTCTCTTAGAGAAAAATAAAAGCTTAGAATCAATGGCTATAAGAACAGTAATGAGTCTGTTTAGGGTATGTGAATTGGAATGTTTGCGAGATTTATTTTGAGTGAATCTTCTTTATAAACGGTTCTTTATGCTGAGCTGTTTTTATGCTGTGTTTGATTATTTTTATGAGACATAAGTCAATTTGAAGTGTGCAGCTCTTCAAACAAATGTTTGATCTGTATTTTCCCTCTTGATGCTTTTGTGTACCTTGCGTCTTGATATTCACAGCTTTCGCCTTTAAAGCATTTACGAGAAGCATTTTCACTCTTTTTAATCGTTTATTCAGATGCCAATTTCACATGTCGTGGGCAAGAAAATGGTTTTGATGGTTGCAATATAAGAAGGGATAAAATGAGACACTCTTATGATATTCAGATTTCACAATTCAATATGCAAAATTATAAATTATCTTTATAAATCAAACCATTTTCAACATAAAGTTTTTCTCAATATGAGGAGCTGAGCGTTGATTTTGCATAGTTTATCTATATGTTAATCCTTGATGTTTCCGAGAGAGTTTTGCATGAATTTGCGCATTTGGCAATTGCATCCCCATTTTTTGATAGCGTGCAACAGCTTTTAACTCTTTGATTTTTTAGCGCTACAACGGGATTTTTCATCGGCAATTTTCCAAGCTTTTGCAAAGCCGTTAAAACATGAAATATTTATTGAAAAATTATTGCTGGAATATTTTCTCACAGAAGGCACACAATCAACTTATCGTGTCTGCTTTCACGAATAGAGGTTGCAAAAAATAAACGACACATATTCCCTTAGTAAGGAAATGTGTGTCGTAAAGTTTTATTTAAATGGACGATTGGGGAAATTAGCTTTTCAAGGCTTTTAAAACATGTTGTGGTGAAGAAACTTCGTAAGGATCTGTTGCACAATTATCTGAAAAACCCGCTTCTTCGAACCATTGTTCAACCACTCCATCGTTAATAACAGCAGCATAGCGCCATGATCGCATGCCGAAACCAACATTGTCTTTTGCAACCAGCATACCCATTTTGCGCGTGAATTCACCAGAGCCATCGGGAATTAATTTCACATTTTTGATATTTTGTGCTTTTCCCCAAGCATTCATGACAAAAGCATCATTGACGGAAAGACAATAAATTTCATCAATACCCGCTTGTTTAAATTCATCATAGAGTTTTTCAAAATCAGGCAGTTGAAAGGTTGAACAAGTAGGGGTAAAAGCTCCAGGAAGAGAAAAAAGAATAACACGCTTTCCTTTAAAGTAAGCATCGCTGTTAACTTCTTGCCATCGATAAGGATTGTCTCCAGCCACTGATTCATCGCGTACGCGTGTGTGGAATGTTACATTGGGAACTGTTTTTTTCATCATCATGATGCTCCTGTATTCTTTTACGAAAATTTTGTTTTAAAACAGCCTTTGTATTTAAAAACATATGGCAAAAAGCGTTTTAAATAAAAGGGCTTCTTTAAAAATTCTTACTTCTGGTGAGTGTGCAAATATTTCACACTTCCGTCAAGTAGAATTAATGGTCGACTTTGGATACTCTTCACCTTAAAATTATAGGAAAGAATATAAAGGTATGGATATGACCGTAAAGACAGTTTTAACCACGGCTTTTGAGGGGCAAAAACCGGGAACATCTGGTTTGCGCAAAAAAGTGTCTGTTTTTCAACAACCCCATTATGTAGAAAACTTTATACAGTCTCTTTTTGATAATATTGGACCTCTTGAAGGAAAAATGTTGATTCTGGGGGGGGATGGTCGCACTTTTAATCGTACTATCCTTCAGATTGTGTTGAAGATGGCAGCGGCGCATGGTGTCTCTCTTATTAAAGTGGGAAGGGGCGGTATTCTTTCTACACCTGCTGTTTCGCATCTTATTCGTAAAACTCATGCCCATGGTGGACTTATTCTTTCTGCAAGCCATAATCCTGGTGGTCCAGGGGGAGATTGTGGTATTAAATATAATATTTCTAATGGGGGCCCCGCTCCTAATTCTTTATGTGATGCTATTTTTGCAACATCGCAACGGCTTTCCTGTTATAAAATTTTTGAAGCACCAGATATTGATTTAGATAGGCAAGGTACGGTCTTTATGGGAGCCATGCGGATTGATATTATCGATCCTGTCGCTGATTATGTTGCTTTGATGCAGGAGCTTTTTGATTTTGACTGTATTGCCAAGGCTGTTGCTCGAGGTCTTACTTTACGGTTTGATGCCATGCATGCAGTAACAGGGCCTTATGCCCATGAAATTTTTGAAAAATGCTTAGGATTTTCTGAAGGGACGGTGGTTAATGGTATTCCTTTGCCAGATTTTGGAGGTGGTCATCCAGATCCCAATTTGGTTTATGCCAAGGCTCTTTATGATTTATTGATGTCAGAGCAAGGACCAGATCTTGGCGCAGCCTCTGATGGTGATGGAGATCGTAACCTTATTATTGGACGTCAACAATTTGTTTCGCCTTCCGATTCTTTGGCTATTATGGTTGAACATGCACATCTCATTAAAGGATATCGGAAAGGCGTGGTGGGGATAGCGCGCTCTATGCCGACGGGGCGTGCCGCTGATCTGGTTGCTGAAAAAAAAGGACTAAACTTTTTTGAAACGCCAACGGGATGGAAGTTTTTTGGAACCCTTTTGGATGCGGGAAAAGTAACCTTTTGTGGTGAAGAAAGCTTTGGAACGGGCTCTCATCACATCCGCGAAAAAGATGGTTTATGGGCTGTATTATTTTGGTTAAATCTTTTAGCGGTAACAAAAAAAACTGTCGCACAAATTGTTCAACAGCATTGGCACACCTATGGGCGTTTTTACACGTTACGGCATGATTATGAAGAAGTCGAAGCAGACAAAGCCTTGGCACTTATAGAGCATTTGCGTGGGCATTTACCACAAGAAGGAACCGAAATTGCTGGTTTTTTGGTCAAAAAAGCAGACGATTTTACGTATCGTGATCCCGTTGATCAGAGCGTTAGTACGCAGCAAGGTATCCGTATTTTTTTCGAGAATGGCGCACGGTTGGTGGTCCGTTTATCGGGAACAGGGACTCTCGGTGCTACCTTACGGCTTTATTTTGAACAGTATGAAGGTGATCCGCACAAACACAATTTTAATCCGCAAGACGTGCTTAAACCTTTGCAACAGGTGGCATTAAAACTGTTAAATATACAACAAGAATTGGGGCGAGACCGACCTGATATTATTACCTAAGATCATGGGAATGTTTTTTTGTAAAAGTATGATGATTGATCACATAGATTATGATTTTGGGATTATGATTTTGGGATTATGATTTTGGGATCATGATTTTAGGGGGCGTGATTTTATTTGCCCTAAGGGAGCTTCTCCATTTTCAGGTTCGTTTGGTTCTTTCTACGTTTACATATCGGCTGGTTTCTTAAAAACTGCTGACTTTTTAAAACCGAAGGCTGTAGGTCATAATAATCAAGCATAATGGGAGCATTAATGCCCAAGGAGTTCTGATGGTTTGATAGAAATTTTTGTTTAATAGGGGAATGTTTCTCATGCAAAACAAAATACGATCATTGTTGCACATTTCATATGTTTGTTTTAAAGAAGCTTCTCTCTCAGACACTAAAAACGCATCTTATGCGTGTTGCTTTGAAAGGGATAACCAGCTATTCATTGAGCATGACCATTTTTATGCTTATGAAGGAACAACGTGATATCATCATATACATTTAGGTCTGCTCTCAATGTTGGCTCTTGTATTTGAGAGCATTTCGTCTTTTGAGTCTTTTCTTAATCGTTTTATACGGCTCTTCCTACTTGTAACATGCAAGCGAAAGGCTTTGGTTAATTCAATGTAAAAGGGGTTGAAAAAACCTCAGCTTATTGATCGGCTCTCATTCAATATACAAAACCATTAACTATGATCATAAATCAGTCTGTCCTCTAACATTATGACTATTATCTTTACTTAAATAAAAGGTTAAGTTGGGGACATCATGTTCTTATTTCTCAATGCAGCAAGAGTTTTTAGCTCTTTGAGAACGTTTTATTCAGAGATGTTCCTTTTCTAATTGTTTTTTATTCATTCGTTAATTGTATTGCTGATGTATAAGAAAATGATTTTGATTAATTTATTAGAGAGAATGAAGTGCGTAAATTTTATGATATGCGGGGGGCTTATTTAAGTTGTATAATGACCAATCATTTTTATAAACTTGTGTATAGTATGTGATGATAGCATTCATGAACACAGTTGGCAGATGAAGGGTGAAACAAAGGGAAATGTTTTTCTAAAATAATGGACAATAAGCACTTCTTGCTTTATGACCAGTCATAATGAATGATTTTTCTTTTAAAAGGGGAATTTATGACCCAATATCCCAAATGTCCTCGTTGTGATGGTCTTTATACTTATGAAGAGGGTGAAAATTTTGTGTGTCCTGAATGTGCACATGAATGGCCACAAAAAAATGATGATACTGCTCTTTCCGATATTGTTTATGATGCCAATGGTCAGATTTTAACAAACGGTGATACTGTTATGGTGATAAAAGATCTGAAGGTAAAAGGTGCTTCATCTGTTTTAAAAGGAGGGACGAAGGTAAAGAATATTCGCTTGGTAGATGGGGATCATAATATCGATTGCAAAATTCCTGGGATTGGGCAGATGAGTTTAAAGTCGGAGTTTGTGAAAAAAGTTTAGGCATTTATCTTCTTGCAATTGTTTTTGCATTTCGTTTGTTTTCTATTTTGACACTTTCATAGTTTTTTCCAATAGGGTTCTTTTCTTATTTTACAGATTATGCCAATCAGATAGAGGCAATATGTTTGCTCTTATCAGAAGATAAAAGCTACGTATCGCAATATGTTGATTTATAAAGATAATTCACTTTTTCCCATGGTGAATGAGAGATCCAAATGAATATCTTAAGATTTTCTTATTCCAAATCTGTTCTATGTTGAATCAATCAAAATTATGTCTCTTGCATGTTACAAGCGGGGAGATCCGTGTGGAGTGACATGGTACAGGAAAGCAGTAAAAAGGCTTCTTATAAACCCTCTCAAGTGCCAAGGGCTATCGCATCTTGAGGGTTGGAAAAAATATTATATCGTAAAGAAATACTGACACTGTCTTTTCTTTTAAACATACTGTTATGAGAAGGATTGGATGTTGATTTACAAGCAACAATAAAGGTACGCGCTTTATGAGGAGAACAATGCCGTAAAGTAACAAACTTATTTCTGCTGAATTGAAAAAATATTCCCACTTTTTATCAAATGACTTCCAAAACAACCATAATAGAATAGATCTGGTTTTACATTTATTTATTTTTACAAGTATTTGTACACACCTTCCTCGCTATATTTATGGAGATCAGATTCAAGGTGCTAGAGGGGAATTTTTGACTCAAAAATAGAAAAAGATCGGTACGAGATACTGATAAGGTAGCATCATTATGCATTTTTTTCAGCTCTCAATGTTGCAACAGTTCTTATATTTAAAAGTGTTTATAAGCGCTATTAAAAATAGTTTTTGTTATTATCCAGTTTGTGCTGTGTAAGCGGACGATTTTGATTGATGCAATAAAAACAGAATTGAAATAAGAAGAATGTCAGAATTCTCATTCAAGTTGCAAAATATGATCTTTGTCGATTTGATGAAACAACATATTGATTTATAATAATAAGTTAGCGTTATTCATATTGAATTAGAACCCCGAATAACGTGGGATTTTCTTATTCCAAATCTGTTCTATGTTGAATCAATCAAAATTATGTTTCTTGCATGTTACAAGCGGGGAGATCCGTGTGGAGTGACATGGTACAGGAAAGTAGTAAAAAGGCTTCTTATAAACCCTCTCAAGTGCCAAGGGCTATCGCAACATTGGGGACTGGCAAATATAATGATGGTGCCGACTTGCTACAAGAAGTATTTTGCGTGATTTTATCGTTGGGAGAGCTGAGAAAGATGAAGCAAATGGGTACTCTATCTTACAATGTTTTCTTTTTTGGGTTTTCTTTTTTGTAACGGGGCGTGTTTTCTTGGTTAAAATTGCATGACAAGATGATGAGATAAAATAAATTTAAAATGCACATCCCTATGTGTTCTATTTCTGTCTATGCGATTGGTTTATTGAAACAACTTATGCCTCTTAAAGGAGCAGAAACCTTTTTAAGGCATATGTGGAGGTGAAAGGTGAGCGAAGGGATCAGTGTACAGATTTTTTTAACAGTACTGTATTTTTATGGCAGCATGACTTATGTTTGAAATTTCTGGAATAAAAAGGTGTAAGATTTTCGATCCCCATATTTGAACGTTGCTGTTGAAGAGGGATAACTGGTGAGGTTGGTGGGGGGCGTTTTGCCTATTGAGGCCAATATTTATTGTGGCATGGCTTCAACGCCTAAAACTTCAGGGATAAAATGACGTAAAAGATTTTCAATACCATGTTTGAGTGTTGCTGTTGAAGAGGGACATCCAGCACAGGCGCCGCGCATATTGAGATAAACAATACCATTTTCAAATCCACGAAAAGTAATATCTCCACCGTCATTGGCAACCGCTGGGCGAATACGTGTTTCAAGGAGCTCCTTAATGGTTAAGACAATATCAGCATCTTTTTCGTCATAAAATTCTTCGTTGAGAGCGTGGGTTTGTGCTTGTGTTGTGGCGTTGGTGGTGATCACTGGCTCATTGGACAGAAAATGCTCCATAATTGTGCCTAAAATGACGGGCTTAAGATGTTGCCATTCTCCTTCTTTTTTGCTTACGGTGATAAAATCATAGCCTAAAAAAACACCATTGACATTGGGAATATTAAATAGTTTAGCCGCTAAAGGTGAGTTTTTAGCTGCTTCTTCACGGTTACGAAATTCTAATACGCCCTCAGAAAGAACCACGCGTCCTGGCAAGAATTTAAGTGTTGCAGGGTTTGGGGTGGTTTCAGTTTGAATAAACATAGATTCTCCTTTTATAATGAAGGATTGGGAAGATCTTACATTGTAGAATATTATATTTTTTAGGCAATAGATCTAATATCTTCATCGGCAAGATTGCTAGGAATAACAATGACAGGGATTGAAAAAGCTGTCCCTTTATTCCCGATTAATTGAATAAGGGGGCCTGGTCCTTCTGTATGTCCACTGGCTGCTAAAACAATCAGTGCAATCCTTTTATCTTCGTCGATCAGTTTGGAAATCTCATCAATTTTTTTTCCTTCTCGCACCACTATTTCTGTTTCAAGCGCATGGGTGGTGCGGATTTCACTGGCAATGTCTCCTAATATTTTATGAGCACTTTGCTTTGATTCTGTGCGCATAACGTTGTTTACACCTAGAAAATGTTGAAATTCTACACTATCAACGACACAAAGCAATACTAATGTTCTATTGGTATTTTGAGCATGCTGGGTGGCAAATGCAACGGCACGCCGACACTCCGGTGTTTCATCGATGATAACTAAGTTTTTTTTCTTGGGCTCTTTTTTAAGAGTTTGGGGCTTGGAAATCATGCACTTTCTCTATTTTGTACAAATGATTTTGGGGGCTCTCTACAGTTGTTAGTGTTATTGTTTTTATGTATCGTGCAAAAATCCAATAATTTCACGAATTTTTTTCATATTTTCTTCTGCGAGCATACTAGCACGTTTAGCGCCATCATGCAAAACAGAGTCGATATAATCATTTTCTTGATGAAGTCGACGTAACTCCTCTGTTATAGGGGCAAGCTTATGGACGGCAAGGTCGGCTAGAGCTGTTTTAAAATGCGAAAATTGTTGACCAGAAAATTCTAAAAGAATCTTTTCTTTGCTAACTTTGGCAAAGGCGGCATAAATACCAAGCAGGTTATCAACTTCTGGTCGTTCTTTTAAAGCGGTGAGGGTATCGGGAAGAGGAGCTGAATCCGTTTTGGCTTTGCGTATTTTTTTTGCGATAAGATCAGCATCATCGGTCAAATTAATGCGTGAAAAATCTGAAGGATCTGATTTTGACATTTTTTTCGTCCCATCGCGCAAAGACATAACGCGTGTGGCTGTTGTTCCAATCAGTGCTTCTGGAAGAGGAAAAAAGCCTTGTCTTTTTTCTTCATCCGTTTGCATAGAAACGCCAAAATTTAATTCGGCAATACGCTGTGCATAGTCGTTGTTAAATTTTTGTGCAATATCGCGTGTGAGTTCAACATGCTGTTTTTGATCTTCGCCTACTGGAACATGCGTTGCACGATAGACTAAAATATCAGCAGCCATCAAAGTGGGATAAGCAAAAAGCCCGAGGGATGCTTTTTCACGATCTTTTCCCGCTTTATCTTTAAATTGTGTCATGCGTTGAAGCCAGCCAATGCGGGCAACACAATTTAAAATCCAGGCGAGTTCAGCATGTTGAAAAACACGTGATTGATTAAAAATAATATGTTTTTGAGGATCAATACCGGCGGCTAAAAAGGCTGCTGTCACTGTTCTGGTGGATTCGCGTAAAGTAAGGGGATCTGGGTTGACGGTGAGCGCATGCATATCCACAACACAATAGAGACAGTGATGAGAGTTTTGCAGTTCAACCCAATGCTGAATGGCTCCAAGATAATTGCCAAGATGTAAATGACCACTCGGTTGTACGCCGGAAAAGACAAGTGGTGTGAAGGTATCCATAGGAGTGCTCTTTCTTCAATTAAGGTTATTCATTTTATTGTTTTTGACAAAGTATAGATATTATGAGCGTTTTTTCAAATTTTTAAGCGTGTGAAAAAAGGAACGGGTGTTGAATAAAAAATAGGCACTAAAATAGATCAAAAATATGCCAATCATGATCCCAGCTAAGGTGATCGCGCGTAAGAAAAATGATGCTTGTGAGGATAAAGGAAAAGACAAAAAACCAAGCATATTCAATCCGTAATAGAGGGCTAGTGCACTCAAAAGAGTTGCCATCATGAGACATAATATTCGCTTTATCAGTTGGAAGTCGTATTTCCAATAACCACGTTTGATAAGGACACCCCAAAGCAACAGTGTGTTGACCCATCCAGAGGTAATTTCAGCAATAACAATGCCTCGTGCAGATAGAATAGGAAATAATGTTAAGGCGAGACCGATATTGATAAAAACGCAAATACCTGTAAAAATCATCGGTGTTTTGGTATCTTCATGGGCAAAAAAATTAGGAATAAAGACCTTAATAAGAACAAAAGCTGGAAGTCCTAGTCCATAAAGCTCTAGTAATTGTGCAACATGGTGTGTTGATTGACTGGTAAATTGTCCTCGCTCAAAGAGCAAACTGACTATGGGAGTGGAGAGCAGCAAAAAAGCGATGGATGCTGGAAGTGTTAAAAATAGCGTTAATTCAATAGAGCGGTTTTGTAAATGGTGGGTTTCTTCATGCTTTTTACTTCGCAAAGCGCGTGTTAATTCTGGTAAAAGAACGGTTGCAACGGCTATGGCGATTACGCCTAAAGGCAATTGGTAAAGGCGATCAGCGTACATCAAAGAAGAGACAGCACCCGATTGACTAGAAGCAATATTGGTATTAATGAGCAAATTAATTTGCGTGATGCCACCTGTGATGGCTGCGGGGAATGCTAAAGTTAATAGCTTACGAACATTAGGACTTAAATGGGGCTGGCGGAAGGAAATTTTCATGCCACTTTGACGCAAAGCAAGGGCAATTAAGGTGAGTTGAATAAGACCAGCTGCCAATACACCCCAAGAGAGATTTAAACCGATATGCCAAGCGTCAAGTTTATAGATCCAAGCATAGGCAAGCACACCAATCAGAATAATGTTTAAAAAGAGTGGGGCAATGGCGGCAATAAAATAGCGTCGCAGCGCATTAAGCATGCCCCCCATCATGGCAGCAAGCGACATGCAGGTTAAATAGGGAAACATGATCGCCGTAAAATGAATTGTGGCGTTAAGCTTTGTTGCATCTTCGGTAAAACCTGGAGCAATAATGGTTCGTACCAAAAAAGGCATACTGAGTTCCATCGCAATCGTTAACAGTAAGAGCAGTGAAAAGAGAACGCCAAACACCTCTTCTGCAAACTTGCATGCCGTTTCGTGACCATCTTCAGTGATTTTTTTGGCAAAAAGAGGAATGAAAGCAGCATTAAAGGCACCTTCAGCAAAAAAACGGCGGAATGTGTTGGGAAAACGGAAAGCAGCATTAAACGCATCAGAAACAGGACCAGTCCCTAGGGCTGCGGCCATCAACATTTCGCGTACGAAGCCAAAAATACGGCTCATGAGGGTTCCGGAAGCAACTGTTGCAATTTTTTTAATCAATGTCATAAAGATATATCAACTTTGTTGTAAAAGAGAAGCGATGACAGGAGAAATAAAGCGTTTTAAATCGTAAAAATCTGATCTCTATCCTAATCAAGGATACTTTTTGAAAGCGTTTTACGACGGTGTTTATCTTTCTGTCAACAATGGTGCTTGAAGACTTTTTTTATGCTCCTTGTTTACTGTTGCATTAAAATTTTTATTGTTGCCATAAAATAATTAAAATTTCTTTTTCAAACTGAAATATGGGAGTGATATCATAACAATTTGAAGGGATATGTAGGGATATATAATGATAATTTCTCTTTATGGTGTGATGTCGTGAATAGTGCAACCCAATGCCGTTTTGTTTTACGTGAGGGGTGTGACCCTATTTAAAGAACGCAAATAAAATAAAAGCGTGGAGCAATGGGCAATTTCCATTATTTATTCATGATTTTAAAAAAAATAGCGCTTTAGATGTTTTAAAAAGTCGTAAGGCTGAGCTAAAAGGTGATGGTAAAGCTGGTGATTGGTTTTTACTTTTACGGCTTTATGTTCTCCCCAAATGTGGCTGCCTTCCCATTTTAGAGATTACATAAACAAGAGGATAGGAAGATATGATCTTTCAACAGCATTTTTCTTGTTCAGGTTTCTTTTCACAGTTGATGAGGATAAAATCTGAGGAAATAGGATAAATTTGCTCTCTCATGGTTTCCATTCTCGTTGAGGTGCGATCGATTTGCCGATGAAGGCAAGGGGAATAAAGGCTATCATTTTTACCAGAGGGGGCGAAAAAGTTAAAGTTTATGAACCTTTTAGACATTCATTGCCGTTGCTTTTGCGTGCTCTGTTTTGTGAGGTTGAATATTTTCTTGTCTTTTGGGACTCTGATTGACGTTTTCTGTCATTTTTTGCACTTTAATTGCTTCTTTATCGAGAGTGTTGGAACATTTTTTTTCATTGTTTTTCTTTATAGATTGATACTGGTTTGGTGCGAAGCGCTCATCGAATTTATGGTTATAAAAATACATGGGTTGTATATGCTGTTCTATCTCTTTTATCTGCTTGATTATTTCCATAATCTCTTTTGCTTTAACGGTTGATGTACCAAGACTCTTCGCAAGGTTTTCAGGATTATGTTCTTTTATAGCTTCATGCTCGCTTGAGGATAAGCGCTCATTGATTTTTTTGATATAAGCCCTTATCTCACCCCTTAATTCAGGAGAGTTTGATAACGTTTCTTGCTGTTGTGCTTTTGACACGGAAAGGAGATTTTTCATCCAAGCCTTAGGCATTTCTACCGACTGTTCACACCGCCTTTGTTTTACATGATGGGTATGGAGAATGTCTCTTTCTGTTTGTTTAGAAATATTGATATAACGATCAATGGCTCTACAGAGGGGCAAAATATTTGCTTCAGCATGGGCACGCGCGTTGTTTTTTATGCCAAATACATTGCTACCAGAAAGCTTAGAAATCGATTGGGGAGAGGTGGCAATTTGATAGGTGAGCTGTTCTCCTTCAGTATGATTTTCATGGATCATCTCAATTCTTTCCTGCAAAATATGACGATTGCCATAAATGATTTGGCACAAAGTTTCGATTTCTTGTTTTCTTGCTTGAATGGATGCGTTGTTTTTTATCCTTGTGGCAATTTCATTGCTGGTAAGGGGGGCTATTGTTTGTGCGGGGATAAGCACTTCTTGCTGGTTTTGAATTTTTGGTGCTGTAAAGGAGAGGGCGTCACCGATTTTTAATGTCTGTATTTGCTCTGGGGTGAGATCTTTTTTATTTCCCAAGATGAAAATCCCGTTGGCATCAAGCATGAAGCCATTGGGTCCACAGCCTCTGTAAAAGCCTTTATAGGTATGACCTTCTTTTGCTGTTATAATAAGATAATTATGAAGACTCTCAAATCCGATATGTTTCATATTGTCCATGAATTCTTTTAAAATAAGTATTTTTTCTGGATTTGAGATATCTTCAAGCAGATGCTTCATCTCTTCTTTATCGTTATGTTTTAGCGATGCAATGCTGGCAAGATTCATACGTTTTTCTGTTACAAGAGAAAAGTCGAGTGTGTGGCCAGCAACTTGCCCAAGTTTTTCAAAAAACGTCCGTTGCGTGCGTCCATTGCCTTCTCTGAAAGGATGTGTATAGTTGAGCTGTATCAACATTTCAGTGACATGTTCAATAAATGTTTCGCGGGTTAAGCCTTTTAAACTATTCGTTTCAGCAAGTATTTTATCTAAATTTTCTAGTCCCTCCTGTATCTGTTTTGCTGAGGCAAAAGAAATACCATCTTTTTTCATCATTGGCATATAAGCAACGGTACCATCTTCAAATGTAAATGGTTTTTCGCGTGTTTGTCCAGCCCATTCAAAAGTATTTTTAAATAGGGTGTGATGAATATATTGGAGATATGTGGAGGTTAGTTTTTGTGGTGGCGCTTCTTGGCGCAGATGAATGATTGCTTTTGTTGTATCATGGGCACATTGCACTTTTAATTTTCCATAGTCTTTTATTCCATATTTATTTTTTAAGGTGATACTATTGGGATAAAAGAAATTACGGTGTATTGTCTTATTTTCTTCGGTTTCAGGCGGTGAGGATAATGTCTCCTGTAAGGTGAGAGGGACGGTGTTCGTTTTTCTTGTACCAGTATCCCAGTATGCCATTGCTTTTTTGGGGGGCTGTTTTGTTCTTTCTTGATGATCAGAGCGTGTTTCCTTTGTCATTTTGACAGATAGTGGATCATTTGTTGCTGTATTACTGCTCTGTAAAATGTTTTTTGGGAAATCTTTTTGCATTTTCCTCGTAGCGGAAGCCGATTGAGCAATTGGGTGTGCCATTTGTTCTTTTTCTTGTTCTTGCAAACTTTTGGGTATAACTGCAACGCTGTCATGTAAAACATGAGAGGCACTCCATGGTGCAAAATAGGATTTTCCCTTTTTCTTTGTTTGAATGGATGTTTTGTCTTTGCTCTTTTCAGTTATTTCATCGTTTTTGAGAGTGGCTCTTTTTTCTTCTTTTTCTTCTGGAAGCAAGGTTTTTTTCTGGTTTTTTTCTGGGTTTTGAGTTTTGGGCGCTGTAAAGGAGAGGGCGTCACCGATTTTTAATGTCTGTATTTGCTCTGGGGTGAGATCTTTTTTATTTCCCAAGATGAAAATGCCGTTGGCATCAAGCATGAAGCCATTGGGTCCACTGCCTCTGTAGGTACCATGATAGGTTTCTCCTTCTTTTGCGACGACAGTGAGATAATAATTTTTTTCATCCAATCCAAGCTTTCTCATAGAGTTGGTAAATTCTTGTAAAATGAGCAATTTTTCTGGATTTGAGATATCCTCAAGCAGATGCTTCATAGGCTCTGGATCGCCATGTTCCATGGCAGCGGCGCGGACAAAGTCTTTACGTTTTTTGCTCACAAGAGAAAAGTCTAGCTCATGTCCTGCTGCTTGAGCGAGTTTTTCAACAAACAGTCTCTTTGTGCGCCTATTGCCCTCTCTGAAAGGATGCAAGTGGTGCAAATCTATCATTATACCAGCTGCTTGTTCAACGAATTCTTCGCGCGTTAAGCCTTGTAAATTATTCTTTTCAGCAAGCGTTTTATCTAACTTTTCTAGTCCCTCCTGTATTTTTTTGCCAATCGCAAAAGGTTTTGTAAATTCTTTTCTTTTCAAAATGGGCATAGAAGCAACAGTGCCATCTTCAAATGTAAAAGGCTCTTCGCGCGTTTGTCCGGCCCATTCAAATGTGCGGGAAAAGAGGCGTTGATGAAGGTATTTTAGATAAGAGGCATTAAACTGCTCTGGTAGAGGTTCTTGGTGCAGTTTTATCATTTCTTCTTTTACATCATTAGAACAGCGTTCTTTTAATATTTCGTTATCTTTGATGCGGTATTTATTTTTAAGCACTTTGCTATTGGGGTAGAAAAATTTTTGCGCTTCTTCATTGATTTGCTTTGTAATGGCTGCATTAATTGCAGAGTGTTGTTCTTGCAATTCTTCCGGTGTAGAGGAGGCACAATGTTCTGTGTTTTCTTTCATGCATATTTCCTTTCAAATGCTAACATTATTTTTTGAAATCTTCTTTGTTTACATTTTTTGCCTTATGTTATTTTCATAGCGTTTTCTTCAAAGAAGAATGCTTATTTGAATGATTGAAAAAATTGATCTTATTCGCATGGAACCAAGTTAATCATGGAACCAAGTTAAAGTTTATAATTTTGAAGTATTATCGTGAAATTTTATCAATGAATTCTGTAAAATAATGAAGTGTCTTATTCAAAGTTTTCTGTATTTCATACACCGTCTTTGATGCAATCTTGGCAAGATAATTGCACCAAAGTTTTGGATAAAAAGCCAACAATTAGGAAATTTATTACGACAAAGCTATGGCTTTTGATGTTTCGGCTCTGCGCGGTCGAACATGCTGTTGGTCTTCTTGTCTAGAGGTTGCAGCAACTTCTTGATGCCGCTTTATTGTTGAGCGCTCAGGTAGCTTTGGGGGGTGCGATAAGTTTTGCTGCTGTTGCAATTTTTTATCGAGATCGTTAAGCGGTTGATGACGTTTTTGTTGTTCTGCCTGATGGTTTTGCACAATGGTTTCTCTTAACTGTTTTATTGTATCAGCATAATCTTTAATGGCGGTACAAAGGGTAGGGATATTTTCTTCAGCGGCTTTGCGTGTCCCGTTTTTTATGCCAAGGGTTTTTCTACCAGCAAGTGGAGCAAAAGATGTAGAATCCTTTTCAATTTGAAATACAAGCTCTTCTCCCATACTTGGAATTTTGTGCATATCTTCTAGTCTATATTGCAAAATAAATGGATCATCATAAACAATTTGGCACCAATATTGGATTTCTCTTTGACCATATTGAACCGATGGATCTTGTTGAACTCTGCGGGCAATTTCCTCATTTGAGAGAGGCTTTATTTTCTTTTCTGAATTGAGCGGATTTTGTAAATGTTGATTTGTTAGCTCTTCCTCTTGTGCTTGTCGCTGATGTTGTTGTTCCGTGTGAGAATCTTGTAAAATATTTTCACTTTTTGTATATTTTGCAGTATACACATAACCGTTAATGGCAGCACATAGGGTGGGAAGAGTTTCTTCAGCTTGTTTGCGCGCATGATTTTTTATGCCAAGAACTTTTCTACCGGCAAGCTTAGAAATAGACCTAGGCTGTTCTGTAACATCCCATAAGAGCTGTTCTCCCATATCAGGGTTTTCTTTAATTTCTGCTATTCTTTCATTTAAAATAAGCCGTTCGCCATAAACCTTTTCACACAAAAATCGTATCTCTTCTTGATATGCTACGAGCAATAGCTCTTTTTCCATTGTATTAATAGATGGTTTTTGTCCATGAGATGATCTTGGTTGTTCAATTGCTGTGTGTGGAGAGGAAGGTTTTTGGACGACAGTATCGCTTTGTTTTCTGTTTCCCATACGGTGCGGTTTTCTTGAAGTCGGGACGGCATATGTTCCACTGTCTTGTGATGATGAACTGTTTTGCTGCCTGACTTTCTTATGTAATTGTGTTTTGGGTCTAACACTTGGTTCGTGTGTTTCAGGATTTTGGATTTTTGTACCGTTTTGCACTCTGTCTCCCATGCGTGGCGGTGTTTGCAAAGTAGGCGTTGCATAGAGGTGTTCTCTCTCTTGAACCGTTGTTTTGTTTTGTTGCCTATCTTTTGCGCGTGGAGGTCTTTGTGGAGCTGCTTTTGTGTGCGGAGAGGAGTTTTCTTGGATTTGTGAGCTGGGGATTTTTGTTCCGGTTTGTGCTTTTTCCCTCATGCGTGGGGGTGTTTGCGAAGTAGGTGTTGCATAAGGATTTTCTTCCTTTTGAACTGTTGGTCTGTTTTGTTCTCTATCTTTTGCACGTGGTTGTCTTTGTGGAGGCGTTTTTGTGTGCGGAGAGGAGCGTTCTTGGATTTGTGAGCTGGGTTGTAGATTTTCTTTTGTGCGTGGGGGTTTGGGCGGAGCTACTTTTGTTTGTAGAGGAGGTGTCTCTTGGGTTTTGGTGCTGGGGATTTTAGCGCTGGAGGGCATTGTGTTGGTTTGCACTGGGCTTTTCGTACGGGGGGGAGGTGGTGGCGCAACCTTTGGGGCGGGTGATAAATTTTCTGGGCGTTTTTCTACAGTTGCTTTTGGCAAATTTTGAGAAACTTGGGAAGGAGGGGTTCTAGTGGGGGATTGTTCAGCCGGTTGTTGAAATTTTTCCATCATTTCGGTGATAAAAGGGGAGGGATTTCTTTTTTTCATGCATGTTCCTTTCAAACTCTTCCAATATTGTTTTTAAATACTAATTAAAAATGTACGTTGGTTTTTATTCTGTTTTATGCTTTTTCATTTGCTTTTATGAGAGAGGATATGAAACTGAATGGTCTCGCATGATTTGACTCTCTTGGCTCAGATCATAATCATTCTCTAAAGACTATTTTCTCCAGTGTTTGGGTTAAGGGACGGAAAAATAAATTGTGTTTCAATTTTCTCTCTTTCTTGGCGCAAACACCTCTTTCCTGTGTTGCGCCAAGACGTTAGATTCAACGTGAAAACTTATGTCTGTTTAGCTGGCAAAAGCCATCGCTTTTGGGGCGGCAGTTTTGCGAGGACGAATATCTGTTTCTCTTTGTTGCGTAGAGGGTGTTGCTCCTTCATGCGTTACTATTGAAGGCTCAGGGCGTTGAGCAGACTGTGAGACGCTTTGTTGTTGATGCAAATTTTGCGCTCTGTCAGAAGATGCTTCATTGTGTTCTTGTTTTGCCTGCTGAGTTTTTGAAAGGCTCTCTCTTACTTGTACTACAGCTGTTGCATAATTGTCAGCGGCGTCAATGAGGTGAGAAAGACCCGCTTCAGCATGTCTGCGTGCTTTATTTTTGAAGCCACAAAAGTTACGACCAGCGTACTTGTGAAAAGATTGAGGATTTCCGGCAAGTTGTTGTGCGAGTGCTTCTATTGTTTCAGGGGTTTGGAAAAGCTCGTCTGTTTGTGATTGCAAAATGTTTGCGTTACCAAAAACAACTTTACACCAATATTGGATTTGGGCATGGTGTCTTTTAACTTTTGAATGTTGTTGAATTTGGGTAGAAATTTCTGTCTCTGAAAGCGTTTCTTTTTCACGATGATCCGGTTTTTGCAGAAGTTTAGCGACGGCTTCCTTCCCCATGAAGCGTTCATAGTTTTTGAGTTCTTGCTCTGGAGATTTTACGAGGCTCTCTCTTGCCTGTTGTACAGCTTCTGTATAACAATCAATGGTGATACTGAGAGCGGAATAACTCTCTTCCGCTTGTCTACGTGCTCGATTTTTAAAGCCCAACATGCTGGTACCAGAAAGTTTAGCGATACTTTCAGGATAGGCTGCCATGCGCCATGAGAGCTCTTCTCCTGCAGCGGGATCTCTTTGAATTTCCTGCATTTGTTCTTGCAAAATATTTGGGTTACCATAGGCATTTGCAGATAAACGTTGGATTTCTTCTTGATAGGTTCGAACCAATGAATGGTGTGGAAGCAATAGAATGATCTCTTCCTCTGAGATAACTCTTGTTGCCCTCTGGGTAACTTGTGAAGTAACTGTTGCGTGTGTCGTTTCAGCTTCTTGCGGTCTTTTGGTCGAGCCGCCTTTTGTTAACGAAGCTGTTGGATTTGTTGATGCATATACAGTTTCTTCGCTTAAAAGAGATTGTCTTTCCTCATCTTCTTCCGGTATGGATGACAGTCTTTTGCTTTTTGAAGGCGTTTCTTTAGGAAGGGGGGCTGCTGCGCCTGAGACCTCTGCCGCTGCTTGTTCATAGAGCTTTATAAGTTCTTGTATTGAAGAGGATGGAAAAGGATGAGGGTGGTTTTTTTTCATGCATGTTTCCTTTCAAAAATTGTTTTAGAAAACCTCTTTGGTGCATTCTTGCCTTTTATGCTTGGGTCGCTTTGAGACAAAAGAAATATCGAGCTGAATGAGCTTCCAAAGATCTGCGCTATTTGCAATCAGCTTAATGGACATTTGTGTCTTTTATACAGTTTTTTTGTGAAATATTATCAATAAGTTATCAATAGTCGTCGTGAATTACAGGCGCCATTTTTAGGGCTATTTTTTGTAACATTCTAAAACAATTCTTGGCGCAATCGCGATGAAACGATTTGCGCCAAGAAACTCACTGAAAAAAAGATTAAATGAAAAACAAAAACTATCTGTTTTTATGTTTATGCCCCCTTACATGGCATAAGAAAGTCCTTTTTCTCCGTGTCTTTGTCGTTGAGGGCTGTGCTCTGGACTATTTTGTTCTTGTCCTCTTGTGTGATGATGATGATGGCGTCTTTGTTCTGCTAGAGGGGTTTGCGATAGCCTCTCTGTGGCTCTTTCTACAGCCTTTGTATAATCATCAATGGCGTCAATAAGCGGTTTAAAACCCTCTTCAGCTGCTTTGCGTGTTTGATTTTTTAAGCCAAGTGTGGAATGGCCAGCGAGTTTATGTATAGATTCAGGATTTTCAGCAAGTTGATTTGAAAGGTCTTTTCCTTTAGTGGGATCTGTAAGTATTCCTTGCAAGTGCTGCTGGAAAATCGTATCATCGCCATAAACAATTTTACTCCAATGTATGACCTCTTCTGCACGTGCTTGGACCTGTGGATTTTTTAAAAGCATTACACTCTTTTGCTCCGTTGTGAGGGAAGATGAAGGTCTTCCTCTTTGTTGTGGAGCAACCGTTGTATAGTCGGTTTCAGGACTTTCTCTTCCCCGATCAGGATGTCTCCCTCTTGAAGAAGGGGTAACGCTGCTCACTGATGCGTATGTAACTTCCTCTTCACGCTTTGGGGGAGCAACCGTTGTGTAATCGGTTTCAGTTTCTCGCTGCGTTTGCTTAGGGTGTCTCCCTCTTGAAAGAGGAGAAACGCTGCTCACTGATGCGTATGTAACTTCCTCTTCGCGTCTTGGGGGAGAAACCTTTGTGTAATCGGTTTCAGAACTTTCTCTTCCCCGATCAGGATGTCTCCCTCTTGAAGGAGAAACACTGCCAACGGTTGCGTATGTAACTTCCTCTTCTGGGGTTGGACCGCGCGGGTTTCCTCTGGTTGGTTTATTAACTTTTGCATAGAGGGCTTCTGGATTTGCAGAAGGATGTGGATGATGTTTTTTCATACATATTTCCTTTCAATATTTTTAGAAAACCTCTTTGGTGCATTCCCCACTTTTAGTTTTGATAACTTTGATATAAAGGAAGATATCCAACCGAATGACCTCCAAAGATTCTGCGCTATTCAATATTGATATGTAATGAACATTTATGTCTTTTATACAGTTTTTTTATGAAATTTTATCAATAAGTTACAATAAATTACAGGATCCACTTTTAGGACTATTTTTTGTAATATTTTAAAACAACTCTTGGCGCAATCACGATAAAACGATTTGCGCCAAGAAACTCACTGAAAAAAAGATTACATGAAAAACAAAAACTATCTGTTTTTACGTTTATGTCCACTTACATGGCAAAAGCCATTCCTTTTTCTCCATGTCTTTGTCGTTGTGGGCTGTGCTCTGGACTATTTTGTTCTTGTCCTCTTGCATGACGATGATGATGGTGGTGTCTGTGTTCTGTATCTCTTTCTGGACTTTCTTGTCTTTGACCTCTTTCCTGCTCCCGTGTAAACTGTTTATGGAGCTTTTGTGCCGTATGTATATGCCTCTCAAGAGCTGAGCAAAGGGGAGAAAAACTCTCTTCAGCTTCTCTGCGGCTTGGAGACTTTACACCAAGTATTTTGTGACCTGCAAGCTTACCAGCGCTTTCAGGATTTTCTGCAAGGCCCCATAAGATTTGCTCTGCACTTTGAGGATCGTCAAGAATTTTAGCAAGTTGTTGATTCAAAGCATGTTCGTTACCATAAACAACTCTGCACCACTCTTGCGTTTCTCTTACACCATATTGAAAGTCTACGTTTTTTAAAAGCCTTGTTGTAACCACATCTTTTGGGGTTCTGGGAGGGGGTGTTGCTGCTCTGCCAACACCTTGGTAGATAGGATTTTCTAGTTGTTCAGACTCTTGCCCACCTTCAGCTCCCATGCCAACCGTTGTATAGACAGATTCGAGTGGTCTTTGGGGAGAGGGCTCACCACGTTCACCAAACTCAAGCTCTGCATAGACATGTTCAGGTTCTTGGTGATGTCCTCCACCCTGTGCACCTCCACCAATTGTGTCATAGGGTGTTTGCCAACCTTGTGCCGCCAGATCCGTTACTTTATAGGGGTCTACGAGTCTGTCGGTGCGTCGCCCATCACTTGGTTTTCCACCAAGTCTGTCATAGGGATTTCCTAGTGGCTTTTGGGGAGCATAGATCG
>NZ_JBHILQ010000010.1:0-47714 GCF_042193395.1 Bartonella sp. TT29SHDZB | reverse complement strand
TTTCTGGTGGTTGTTGAAGTGTATAGTGTTGTTGGTTGCGTTGTTCTTTGGGTGGTTTATTAACCTTTGCGTAGAGGTCTTCTACATTAGGAGCTCCTAGGTTTTGTTGGTCAAGTGGCTTTTGGGGAGCAAAGACCGTTTCTGGTGGTTGTTGAAGTGTATAGTGTTGTTGGTTGCGTTGTTCTTTGGGTGGTTTATTAACCTTTGCGTAGAGGGGGTCTTGGCTCTGGGGTTGTGGGTTCTGGGGGGCTGGTTGTGGGTGACTTTTTTTCATGACTGTTTCCTTTCAATATTTTTAGAAAACCTCTTTGGCGCATTCCCCATTTTTTGATAACAACTTTAGGATAAGGTAAGATATCAAATTAAATGATCTCCAAAGATTTCGCGCTATTCATGTTTATATGTAATGGACATTTATGTCTTTTATACAGTTTTTTTATGAAATTTTATCAATAAGTTATAGTAAATTACAGGATTCATTTTTAGGATTATCTTTTGTAATATTTTAAAACAATTAGTGGGCGCGCTGGAGATAAAATGATTGGCGCTAAGAGTTAGTTGGAAGGCAAAAGTTCACGCGTTTTTAGCCGGTAAGAGCAAGCGATGAAGAGCGACTAACTTTCAAGCTGCGGACTTGACATTGTGCTTCTTGGGTGTTCTTTACAGCATTCGTAATTTCTTTTGCTTTGCTTTCCGATGTCCCAAGGAGGCACGCCAGTCTGGTATGATCTTTTTCTTGTATGGCTTTACGCTCTTCTGAGGATAGACGATTGTTTAGTTGGCGCGAAAAGTGATGGAGCTCTTGTCGTAATGTTGGAGAATGCAATAAAGCTTCCTTTTGTTGTTCTCTTGGTAAGGCAAAAAGGTTTTGTAAATTTTTTCCAGGTGTTTCGACAGCGTGACTCAGGCGATTTTGTTCTCTTTGGTGGTGTTCTAAAATTTCTTCTTTTATTTGTTGTGTTATTGTGGCATAATTTTTAAGGGCTTGGCTGAGTTGTGGAGCAGTTTGTTCCGCCAGTCTGCGATTTGGGCTTTTCATGTCAAGTATTTTTCTCCCTGCAAGTTTAGAAATTGATTGAGGGTTTTGTAAAATTTCATCAGCAAATTGATTTCCTAAGCTTGGATCAGCCGTTAAGATATCCATTTTTGTATTTAAGGCGTGGATTTTACCATAAACAGTCTTTGATAAATTTTTGATTTCTTTTCGGCATGCTTCAACATAAGCGTCATTTGAAATCTTTGTGAATAACTCTTCACGGGTGAGAGGTTCTAAAGTTTCTTTTGGGATCAATATTTCTTTTACATTTTGAACGTTGGTTTTTTGAAAGCAGAGGCGAGTACCGTTTTGTAATGTTTTGACGTGTTCTGGGGAAAGATCATCTTTATGGCCAACGACAAAAGCCCCTTCTACTTCCATGACAAAACCTTCTGCTGAAAAACCTCTAAAGACGCCTTCATAGGATACATCTTCCTTTGCGGCAACAACAATACGATCGTTAATTTCATCCAGTCCAGCGTTTCTCATTTGGGAGATGAATTCATTTAAAACAAGGGATTTTTGCGGATGGGTTATATCTTCAAAAAGATCTTTCATCGGTTGGGGGTTTCTATATTGCATGGCTTCAATACAAGCTGTTGTCATGCGTCCCTTTGTGATGAAAGAAAAGTCAATGGTATGTCCTGCGGCTTGTCCAAGTTTTTCCATAAACATTCGATTGACGCGCCCATTCCCTTTTCTAAAAGGATGTGCGTGCTCGAGCGCCATAAAAACTTCAGCGGCACTTTCAGCAAATTCTTGGCGCGATAAACATTTTAAATTGTTCTTTTCATTAAGTTTTTTTTCGAGTTGTGTGAGTTCTTTTTTAATCTGTGGACCGATAGCAAAAGGAACTTCATAACCTTTGGGACGCATCGCTGGCATATGGGCAGTGGTGCCATCTTCAAATGTAAAGGATGTATCGCGGGTGTGGCCCGCCCATTCAAAACTTTTGTAGAAGAGGCTCCAGTGGATTAGTTTTAGATAGGAAGCATCAAATTTTTGTGGGGGTGGTTCATGGCGAAAATTTACGGCTTCTCTGGCTGTATCATGAGCACAGCGTTGATACAGTTTTTTAGGGTCTTTGATGCCATATTTATTTTTGAGTGTTTTGGTTCCTTTATATAGATAATTTTGTTCTAACATGTAATCTCTCCTAAGTAGGTAGGGTGGTGGTTGATGAGCGTCTTAAACGCTGCCATGTGAAAAATTCCCCTTCGCGTATTCTTTTGAGATTTTGGGTGTTATGAGAGGGAGCACTTTTCCCTCAAGTGTATGGGGTGTATCAATTATTTTGTGATGCTTTTGAAAAGCTTTTCTGATGTTTCCTTTATTTATTTTCTTGTGCTGTAAAATGCCGGTATTTAGGGCGCTGATATGAATCCTATAAGCAGTCAGAAAATGGATTTTCTACAAATTGACTTCGGGAAAAATCTTCGTCCTTTAAGGTGTAAGAAAAAGGTCAAAAAGAAAAATGTTGCTTAAAATTGTTGTTTTTTTCCTTTAACAAAGTTGTTTGCAAGAGCGCTTTGATGAGGGGCGTGGATATCGCGGGTGTGATCGCTCTTGGTTAGCGGATGGTGCTGGTACTTTTCATACACAGTACTCAGATCGGTGAATCTATGGGCAAAAGCAGTCATCAAAAATTTTTCTCCGTTACGTTTTTCTTATTGCTCCATACGAACATCTTTTTTGTGTACTTTTGCAACAAAATGTTTTTTACTTTGTATTGTTGCTCTTATTACATCGCGCTGCTTTAAGCTTCATAAGAGAGAAAACTCTTTCTTTGGTTGGAAAAAAAGCTTTTTTCAGTGCTTTATCATTAAAATAGAACACTTTATGATATCGTAAAGGGGGAAAGCTTGTATAAGAATGATTTATTCATTTTGATGTATATCTTAATTTTTTTTGGGAAAAAAGCGATGTTCTTGAGTGTAGGTATTTTGAGAGTTGTTGTCTCAAAGATCAACCGTTTTTTTCTTAAGTCTTGATATTGGTGATTAGCGTTGTGAAATGTTTTTGGTTGTTTGTAGGGGATAAATTATAAACAAAAAGCTTTGTAGGAATGTATTTGTAGAACGTTCTCAAGTGGAAATGTTGGTTTAGTTATAGGTGATTTGAGGAGGGGGCAGTTTTCTTGTAAAGACAATGGGTACTGATAAAACGATACACAAAATACAAAAAGGAAAAAACACGGATTTTTTATCATGTTTTCCTTATGTGTGTGAGGAAGCGGTCAAAAACTTTTCGTTAACGGATTTTTTAAAAATAGAAATGTATGTTGTTTTTGTGGTTGGTCTTTTCATAGTCAAGATCTCATAATAGGAAATTAGGTTTTCTTTTGTGGGGCAAAGCGGTTTTTTGCAGCGGCAGCTAACATTTCTTTTCTTCTGAAATAGATGGCGCGTCCACAACGTAAAGGGGGTTGTCCTTGCATAAGAATAATTTGTTCATCTTGACGCATTTCTTGAATAATCTCGTGGGGTAAAATGAGAGCTCTTTGTTGGTAGTTGACGTTGTAAGAACTCTTTCCTAAAGATAAACCTCTTGATTTATTCGTTCCGGTTACTTCAACGGTCATTTGACCACAGCGTTCTGAAATGTCTTTGGCAGTTTGGAGATCTTTAATGGCAGCATAGCTGACAAAGGAACAACTTTCAAACCATGAACGTGCTCCTGCTTCTCCAAAGTGGTTGACCAACTGACCTGAGGATTGATAGAAGAGCATCAAGGATGTGCCGTATTTACGTCCACGGTCGCGGGCTTCTTCTAAAATATTCATATAGCCTAAAAGATCAACTTCATCTAAGACAAATAAAACACGCTTTTTATAGTTACCGTCTGCTGTAATCATGGCATTGAGAAAGGCACCAATAATCACACGTCCAATAGCTGGATAACTGTTTAAAATGCTTGCGGGGAGATTGAGAAAAACATCTGTATTGCCATTGGTAATATCTGAAGAAAGAAAATCATCTCCGCAGACAAGATCTGCGTAATTGGATAAAGAAAGCCATTGGGTGTCTTTTGAGGCGGTGGTATAAACCCCTGAAAAGGTTTGCTCTGCCATTTCTGTAAAAATACCAACCATTTCACGAATAAAAGGAGAAAGTGTTGTTTCTTGAATCATGCGTAATTGATTAACAACAGCTGTTTCTGATTGAGAGAGAATACCACGCAATGTTTTTAAATTGCGCTCGCTGTCTTCATATTCATCAGAAAATACAACATGGGCAAGAAGAGCTGTTAATAGATTATGGGCTTGTGTCGAGAAATATTCCGCTGAAGAATTGTCTGATTTTTTATCTGTAAGAAGCAACTTGGAAAAGCTTACAATATTCGCTTCACGTTGTGTGCGTGGTACGCTGTCGTCTAAAAGCCAATCGATGACATTAAAATTTTTTGTTAACAATGAATTGGGATCGAGAACAATGACATTTCTATTCCCCATCTTTTGACGCGCAAATTTGACCATTGGGGCAACTTCTGTTGAAGGATCAAGACAAATAATAGACCCTGGATAAGTTAAACACGTAGGAACTACTGTACTGGTTGTTTTATAGCCACCAGAACCAGCAAAAAAGATCATATGAGTTGAACCAAAATCAAGATTAAAGGTTAGCAAAGGAGCTGTTCCACCCTTTCCCCATGTTGTTTTATTGCCAGGTGCAAAGGGAATTTTGCATACATTATCTTGATCAACACGGTATCTTTCACCCACAACAATTTGCCCATTGGCAGGAAAGATTTTTGCTGCATCTCTTAAATTCATCCAAGCGGCCTCACCAAAAATACCTTTTTTTGCACGCTTGATCTTACTTTTAGGGGGAAGGGTTGTTACGAATTGAATGATGGAAAAAAAAACACCAATGATGATGCCAAAGACAACCATGGGGTCCATGAATTGAAGAGCATAGCTCCACGTTATTCCTTGTTGGCCAACATAGGGACTTAAACGTTTTATTTCACCACCAATATAATAAAGAGCGGTTGTTCCAAAAAAGACAACCGAGACAAAAGTGATCATTTTACGCAGGTGCAGTTTTTGCGAGAGACTATACAACAATAAAACAACAGCCATTAGTGCTAAGACTAATAAAGGCTCAGAACGAAGAGTCCAATAAATTTGATCGCTCTTTAGTCCATTTGTTATAAACAATAAAAAATGAGGGACAAGGAATATCGTTAAAGCACCTAAAGCGATCGGTATTAAAATAAGTACCATTTGTGTTTTGGTATATTTCATTGTATTTTACTTTCAATTCTGTCAAAATATGTTACGAAATGCTCTTTTTCAGGTGTGTGATATGAACTCTCATCTCTTTTTCAAAGGTGCAGATAACACCAAATAGTTTCCGTTTATGAGCCCTTCTCATCAAGGAGGAAGGTTTTATCCATTCTTAGCAGGCCATAGCGAATGCTTTGGAACGGTGCGTTATGCATACTTGTGCTTGCTGGTGTACTTCTTTGGTTTGCTTAATAATTTGTGTAATTTGTTTGGCTTTATTTTCTGATACACCAATGCTTTGAGCCAATGTTTCATAATCATTATTTTGAACTGCTTGATGTTCATTTGGTGAGAGACGGGTGTTGATCTTTTTTACAAAGTTGCTGAGCTCTTTTTGACATAAAGGATTTTTTGCTAAAGCTTCTTGTTGTAATTCTTTTGGCAAGGCGAAGAGGTCTTGCAAGCTTTGATTTGGCATTTCTACCGTTTGTGCACGACGATTTTGTTCTGTTGCATGTTCTTGCGTAATTTCCTTTTCAGCATATTTTACAGCATACGTGAAATTTGCAACGGCAGTACAAAGCATCTCAAGATGATTTTTAGCGTTTGCACGTGCCTGATTTTGTAGTCCACATAAACTGAAACCTGCAAGACGAGAAATAGAGTGCGGTGCCCTTTCAATCTTGTTGGCGAGCTGTTGGCCTAAGCTTGGATTTTTGATGATTTCTACCATCTGTTTGTCTAATGTTTTTGTACTACCATAAACAATTTTTGACAGTTTCTGGACCTGTTTTAGGCTTACGTGGACACAAGAATCTTCTGCAACCATTTGGGCCGTTTCATTTTTTGTCAAAGGGGCTAATCTCTCTTCTGGAATGAGAATGCTTTCAAGCTCTTTTGTTTTGGGAACGGTAAAGGTAAATTTATCACCGGGTTTTAATGTTTTGAGTTGTTCTGGTGTGAGATGTTCTTTATTGCCGATAATGTAAGCTCCTTTTACATTGCAGGCAAAGCTGTTAAGACCAGCACCTCTATAGGTGCCCGTGTAGGTTTCACCTTCCTTTGTGACCATAACAGGGCGATCATTCACATTGCGCCCAAGTTCTTTCATGCTGCTCATGAATTCCTTTAAAAGAAGTATTTTATTGGGATTGGAGATATCCTCAAACAGGTGTTGCATTGGTTCTAGATTGTCATTTTGTATTGCTGCAACACTAGCAACCAACATGCGTTCTTTTGTAACCAGTGAAAAATCAAGCTGATGCCCTGCGGCTTTGGCAAGATTTTCAAAAAAGATCCGTTGTGTACGTCCGTTGCCTTCTCTAAAGGGGTGAGTATAGTTGAGAGAGGCAAATATTTTGGCTGCTTCATGAGCAAATTCTTTGCATGATAAATCCTGCAAATTATTTTTTTCGGCAAGCGTTTGATCTAATTTTTGTAAACCTTCTTGTAATTCGCTACCGACTGCAAAACTTGTTATTTTTTTCATTACTGGCGCGACGGCAATGGTACCATCTTCAAATGTAAAGGGAACATTGCGGGTTTGTCCAGCCCATTCAAAGGTATTTTCAAATAGACGTTGATGAATAAGGCATAGATAGGAGCTATCAAACTTTTCTGGTAAGGGGGCTTCACGCAGATTAATCATCGCTTTTGCTGAATCGTGCGCACATCTTGCCGTAAAAGCGTCAAGGTTTGTTATTCCATATTTATTTTTTAATGTTTTGCTTTTAGGATACATATAATGTTCAGGGGAAGGCACTGTGGATGTCACATCTGTTTTTTTAAATTTTGCTTTTGGCATTGTAGCTTCCTTATAATTTTACGTTGTCCATAAGAGTGTTAAATTCCTCGAGTGAAATATTTCCCTTTGCGTATTCTTCTAAAATTTTGAGTGTTGTAGGATGAAGCGCTATTCCCTCTATCGCATGGGTGCTGATGGCTGCTTCAACGGCTTCACGGCGTTTTTTTAATTCTTCCTCTGTCATCGATAAAAGATTTTCTCTATTTTCTGTTTCGTTGATTTTCATGCATTTTTCCTTTTATGTGCAAGCGTTGCTTTAAAAGAGCTTTGGGTAGCCGGTGTGATTTTCTTTTACTCACCTCCAAAGATGTTTCGTTGTTTGAAGGGATCGTAATAAATTTCTGTGACCTTAAATTTTCCTTCAATCCGTTTGCATTGGATGATGATATCAATCATTGAAATCAATAGTCCTCGAATATCATCACGCTCTAAATCACCACCGCCTTCACTTTCTTTGACCAAAAGGGTCATCTGCTCAAAGGCTGCAAGTGCTGTTGATGCGTGAACCGTCGTAATGGAACCTGGATGGCCTGAATTGACATTGCGGATATAATAAAAGGCTGTACCATCTCGAAGTTCTTGCAAAAGAATACGATCAGGACGCATCCGTAAAGATGATTCAAGCAACTCTTTGGGGCCAACGGAGGCTAAGCCTTGTCCATCTTTTGAATAGAACATTGAGACATGGTTAGGGTGTGGTATCACCAATTCTTGCGTGTCTTCAATGGTGATAATACGCTCTTCTTGAGGAATTTTGGCAATTAATGCTTTTGATAATGTGGTTTTCCCCGAACCTGTTTTTCCCGCAATTAAAATATTTTTCTGGCATGCTACAGCTTGATTTAAAAAGGAGACAAAGTCTTTATTACAGTAGGCAAGAGCTAAGTTATGCTCGATGATTTTGAGCTCGTTAAAACGAGAATGATAGTCATGCAAGGGCGTGAAAGATACCCGTTCACAGAGCGAGAAGAGACCCTTATTTGCGAGCTCTTCGAGAGAAAAACTCCGCGATGATGGTTTGCGAATTGTCATACTAATCGTGTCTTTTTCGACAGCGGGCGGAATGACAATTTGAATGCGCTCATTGCCTGGTAGCGTTGCAGACAATATTGGGTTTTTGTCTGATATGTTTTGCTTGGAATAGGATGCGACAACTTTCGCAATCCCCATAAGCTCATTAAAAGAGAGAGCCGGTGCTTCTATTGTTTTCCATCCATCAAATCCTTCAGTCATGACTTGATAGGGACGATTGATAACAATTTCAAAAAGACGATCATCTTTCAAAAAAGCATTGATGGGTTCAAGTTTTGTGAGAACAATCGCAACGGTTTCATCGCACATGGTATGTAAGTTTGAGTTCATTCTAAAGTTACCGCCGAATTTTTGTAAAAGTTTCTTGAAACAGCTCGATTGATAATCTGTTTTTTGTTTTCGATGACTTTCAATTTATAAACGCTGGAAAAATCTAAATCGCGGGCAACAAAGATATTCACCATTTCCCCTTGATTTTTGGATAATGTGGGAGAAATATTGGCGTAATTTTCTACGAGAATATTTGCAATGTCTTGTCCTGAAGAGATTGTTTCAGTTTCTTCTTTTTCTTGTTTTTTTGCTAAACGTTTATTGGCATAGTGTGTTGCATCTTTTATCAGAGAGACAAGAAGCGCAGATCCAATCCTCTCGAGCCAATGGTTATCAATATCTCCATCCATACCAGAACGTCCTAAAGCATCCGTTGCAGGTGAAGCTAACGATATAATGATACCATTGGGGGTTTTTGCTCTATTCCATAGCACAAAGAGACGTGTTTGGCCTTTTTTCAATCCGGAGCGATATTCACCAACAATTTGGGTGCCTTTATCAAGAAGCACAACACGACCATTGTCTGATAAGATATCTCTGGAGACGATACAACTGGCAAAACCTTGTTGATCACTGTTGATGGCTGTTTCTAAAATACAAGGGATAGAAGTGCCCATCGCGATGATGTAGTTTCGATTTCCAAGGGTTGAAGCACGAATACCTTCAAGCACTGTAGGTTTGAGAAGATGATTAAAACGTTGTATTGTTTCATCAGGCTTGCTTTCAAGTTGGTGAGGCAAAACACCGTTATTTGTTTGTGAATCTATTTTGCCTTGTTGGGTATTTGCATAAGCTAATACAGGAGCACGTTGTGCTGCTTCCAGCAGTGAGTTATCAGAATTTAATTGATTGATGTTTGGTGTTGGTAGCTCGACTTTTGGTAATAGAGCGTTATTTCGTTGAGGCTGTTCAAGGGAGGGAGGGGTAGGCTTTGCAGGGCGAAAAAGCTCTGTTTGTTTTATAACTTTTCCTTCTTTTGAAGATTCAATGGGTTGTTTTTTGTCTGTAACAAGTGTTGAATAGGCTAAATAAAGACAAACACTGAAAAGAATAATAAGAGCAATAGCTTTCCCCACATTGTTCTGTTGACTTTTCCCTTGAGCATTTTTTATTGTATCACGATCATTAATGCTTTTTTCATCCACGGTGTTATTCATGGCTGCTTCCTAGGTTCACTTTACGTTGTACAGATGGTGATGTCGTACCTGTTTCAGGGTTAATTCCTTCTGGTACGAACCTTTTATTAAAGATGCACAATACTTCATTCCCACGTCGTAGCGTGAATTGTGCTGCTGTTGCATGAACAATAACCTTGTTGCCTTTAATCGATTTGGGAATAAGCGCTTCTTGCCCATCAGGCGATACAATGTAAATGGCAGGGATTTCAATGTTGCCTAAAAAGGTAAAGGTTGTTGTTTTCCCATTATCATAAACAGAAGCGGGTTCAATAAGAGATGAGCCTTGAGCTTCATAAGCCCAATTGCGTGGTCCAAAATCTTCATGGATATTTAAAATATCATTGACAAAGTTTTCTTCACGTTGTTTTTCTTTTTCTGCTTCGGCTAATTTCTTACGCAAGGCTTCATCTTCTGGATAACGAAACTTTACCAAGAAATACGTCTCATTGCCGGCTGAAACATCGCCTTCACGCACTTGTAGTTCGAACTGATAAGAGCGTTGTGTTCCATCTTGGCGACTTGTAACAATTTGTAAATTGGTTACAGGTTGAACTTCCCGCGGTTTGAGAAAAACAAAGTGTCCAGCCGGTGCAACTTGCCAAGCAACCGAATTTCCAATGCCTACATAGGTTACTTCTTCATCAACGGCAAATTCTAGTTGGACCGAAGAGCGAATGGAGCCAATGATTTGTACGACGTTGTAGGGGTCATAATTGACAAATCTGATGCGGTTATCTTTACGTGCACTGACAGGCGCTGTTTCTGCAAGTGAGAGAACTGTATGAAAACTGAAAGTGATCGTAAAAATTAAAGAGATTGTTTGTAAAAGTCTGATCATTTTGTTACCTCTGGATCAGATCTATATTCCGATACTTGAAAACCAAGAGGGTTGATAAGACGATCAGACGTTGAAATGTGTGCGTTCACATAGGAAAAATTTAAGATTGAAATCCAATGGGAAATATTTTCCTTTTCATTCAAATCTCTGACCGTTTTATAGTAACGAACTTGGATAAGATCTTTGCTGATAAAAGAGATTGATTTGATTGTGACCGTAGCAATCGTGTTATGATAAATATTTTGCGGACTTTCTGGATTATTGCCCGCGTACCATTTTGCAAAACGGTTTTGTTCTTTTGGAGAAGATAAAAGAGAGACTAAGCGAAAATTGTTTTCTGCTTCTGATGTTTGAAAACCTTCACGAGCACGAACATATTGGCTGGCAAAATAACGCGTTATCGCTTCATCATAGTCGTTAGGGGATTCTTTTAGGGCGCTTACAGTATCAATAATGCCTGTTGAGTTATCAACGCGGATAACAAAAGGCTCTACCGTTTTCAAAGGCGTCAAAGCTGCGACAGCTAAAGCCAGCGCAATCGTCATCAATCCCAAAAGCACTGTTAAAGCCATGGAAATTTTCATCCGCACGCGCATGCTATGCATGCGATCAATGTCAAATGAGCGCGCTTCTTTTATATATTCTTCAAGGGCATCACTTTTCACGAATAACCTCCACAGTTTTATCAGATCGTGCTTCATGAATAACCGGATTTAATGAAGCTGAATTGGCTGTTACCTTTTCACTTTCCAAAGTATTGAGAATGATGGGAGTGGTAATAGGCTTTACACTCTTTTCTGGCTGAACAATGTTTTTATTGTCCCAATTCCACTTATCTTTATTTAAAGCACGTGTATGTTTGCCATTACAGCGTGGTGGTTTTTTAGGGCCACTCAAAGAGGCACAACCAGTAAGAGCGATTGTTAGGACCATAACAAAAGTTATTTTTCGTTTCATTTTTTGAACTCACAAATATCTTGGAATACAATGCATGAGAGCTTTTATTCTGAACATTTTTACAAGTTTATGTGATGCAAGACTTTGATTGGTTTTGTTGTAAAACCCAAGATGTTAAATCTTTTATGGAACAGCATCATGGCGTATGCGCCAAAGGGCGCACACAAGGCAAAAACAAAAATACTTATTCTTTTAAAGAAGTGCTTTATCTTAAAATCGACCACGACCGCCTCCGGATCTTCCTGCTTTTGCTGCCGCGCTTGCCGCATTTTTAACAGCGTTACCGGCAATACCTGAGAATTGGAAAGCAGCACTTTTTACTGCATTACCACTTGTTCTTGCACCATTGGAAAGCATTGTGAAAATCTGTCCTCCTGAAGAGACACCAGCGTTAAAGTATGGTCCGCCAGAGGCCAGCGCTGTTGCAATACCAGGAAGTGCACGGAAGATAATAACTCCTATGATCGAAATGACGATGACAGGGGGAAAAAGAACATAAATTGATTCATATGAAACTTTGAGAACCTGCAGGATAACTTGGCATATAATGGTTCCAAGCATGATTACGAGAACTTGTAAAATGGTAAAATTGATCAAAGTTGTAATCCATGCCTCGGTGTATTTTCGCGTTGCATTGAACAAATACAAACTAATGAAGAGAGGCCCAAGACCTATAATCATGACCAGTGCAACTTGTGCAAACATTTGCACAATAAAACCACCTATACAAAAAAGAATAACGGCAAGAAGCATAATAGAACCAAGAAGACCCACAACGATCTTTTCAAAAAACCAAGCATTGTATAAGACTTCTTGATAGCGCGAACTTGCCTTTAACAAAATATAATCAAAAACATTGGAGCTTGCAGGATTGCTGTTAAGCGCATTCCCAATAGCATTGGATAAATCATTGAAGAAAATATCCTTAACATAAGTATTAAATGTATCCGCATTCGTTGCCATTGTTGTAACAACAACAATTTTAACAACATTATTGAGAAGACTATGCATGGAAAGCGCAACGCGACCTGTCATAACATTATAACCATAAAGAAAGATAAAAATGATTGCGGCGAGATTTAAGGGCGCTGAAATAGCAGAAGACAGCCCACTCACCGTCGTGTCCATCACATTATCAAGGGGTTTTAAAATATACCCAGAAACGCTTTCAAAGGGAGAAAAACTAAAGTCTGACATCTGTACGCGTACTTTCAAGTTTTTCTTTTAATTGTTTTTCTTTTTCTTTTAATTGTGCCTCAAGATATTTATGCTTTTGTTGCTCTTTTTCTTCACGTAATTCGTCTTTTGTTTTCGTATCTTTTGCTTGAATCATATCAAGAGACTGAAGTTTTAAAGAATTCACTTGAAGACCTGCTTGAAGAAGAGAAAGCTGTACTTGAATCTCTTGTCGAAGGGCTTGCAATTCTTCAGGTTTAGTGTCTTTTTTTGATTGAATATTTTCAAATTTTTGACTTATGTCTTTAATTTTTTTTGCAGTTTCAGTTGCATTTTTATAAATGCTTTCAGCTGTTTCTGATTTTGCAGCATCTAATTTTTGTGTGTTTTCGAGTGCTTGTTTATAATATTCATCTACATCGGGTGCTGTTTGCGCTATTGCATGAGAAATAAAAGAAAAAGATAACAGTGTAACTAAGCCATATTTTTTCATTGATTTTTTCTCCTTTGATAAAATATGGGCAGCCATTTTTCAGGGTCAGCTCCATATTCGTTGATAATTTCATTCATGAGTTCAATGTTTTTTGTGGTGCCACTTAAAACGGCGATCTCATCATTCATTCCACGTAAGTTAAGTTCTGCAACGACGGAATTTTGCCCTTGTTTGATGAGAAAACGACGGGATTCTCTGCTTAACTCTGACTGTATTAGTTCAAATTCACGCTCAGTAAGTTTGAAAGCTTCGACATAATCATTGTAATTTGCTTTTTGATTTGGAAAAAATATTTGGGTGGGGCATTGCTCAATAATTGTGTGTGCGATTGTTGAGTTCAAAGCATCTTTAGGGCTTTGTGTTGCAAAGAGCATCATGCCATTTTGTTTACGGATTGTTTTTAACCGATCTTGCGCAAAAGCTTTGAATGAATCATCTTCTAAAGCTTTCCAGAATTCATCAACGACGATAATGATACGCCGCCCATCAATCAAATCAAGAATGCGGTGAAAGAGATACATCATTAAGGGGCGCCGAATTTCTTCATTATCTAAGAAATCGGTCATGTCATAGCCAATGAACTGCGCATTTAAATTGAGATCATCTTGCTCATTATCAAAAACCCATCCTAAATCATTGCCTCTAATCCAGCGTTGCAGCCGTATGGCAATCCCTTCTTTGGATGTGTTGTCAAAAAACAGTTGAAGGGCACCAAGAGAGCGCTGGGTTGGGGGTAAGTTTTCCAAGGAATCAATAGCTTTGGCGATATCTTGTCGCTCTTCTTCTGTTACGATTTGCCCTTCAGCGCTTACCAGCTTTAAGATCCAATTACGAAGAAAGATTTTATTTTTTTCGGTGTATTCCATGCCCTTTAAGGGAGCAATCCCCGTGGGCTGCCCATTTTTTAAAGGTTTGTATTTTCCTCCTCCAGCCCGTACAAAAATCTCTGCTCCTTGATCTTTATCAAAAAAAACCATAGTTGGATTGTGTTTTTGTAATTGTGCAAGAAGAAAATTAACAATCACTGTTTTACCAGATCCTGATGGACCACAAACAAATGTGTTGCCAAGATCGCCATAATGAAAATTAAAATAGTAAGGTGAACCAGCCTGTGTTTTTAGCAATGCGACAGCAGCTCCCCAAACATTATCGTTCAGTTTGCCAACAGGGAAAGAATGGAAGGGCGATAAAGCGGCAAAATTTCTGCTGGTAATGGCGCCTGAACGCGCACGATAGCTAAAGTTTCCAGGAAGCTGTGCCCACCATGCTGCCTCTAATCCTAAGTCTTCTCTGGCAATCACCGCTCCCCCATTGGTTAAATGGGACCGAGCTTTTGATAAGTTTTCAGTCAATATTTTGGGATGATCAGCAAAAACAGCTAAAGAAATGTGGTGTTCTCCCAAAACAAAACGGTTTGATTCTAAATCATCTAAC
Source organism: Bartonella sp. TT29SHDZB (assembly GCF_042193395.1). Classification (NCBI taxonomy): domain Bacteria; kingdom Pseudomonadati; phylum Pseudomonadota; class Alphaproteobacteria; order Hyphomicrobiales; family Bartonellaceae; genus Bartonella; species Bartonella sp. TT29SHDZB. The sequence continues at coordinate 33,208 of NZ_JBHILQ010000010.1, read as the reverse complement.
GCTTCATCTAGTGCATCGATTTGTGAGCTCGCACGGTCAGCCGCATTGATCATTTGATTTTGTTTGCGGCTCATAATCGCACTGGCGGCTGCCTTACTTTTAAAGACAAAGGATTGTGTTAAAATAAATTCAAATGGCACCGTAAGCAGACCATCAGTCATACCTGGGCGTGTTTTAGAAGGATACTCTTTCCATCCAAACATGCCCACAAAGCGTTCATTGCTTTCATGGCGAATTTCGATAATTTCTTTCCCAAAAATAACACGATCCGAGTAAATTGTTGAAGCTATAGTTCCAAATGTGAGAGGAATACGCTCACGTCTTCCTCCCACTAGCTGGTGGAGAAATTCACTTTGTTCGGAAAATAAAAGTCCTTCATGTTCATAGATGGATAGCAGACGGACTTCATACTCTTCCAAACCTTGCATAAGATCTTGACTTAACTCTTCGAGTTTACGAATAGCTTCCTCATCGGGTTCAGTTTGTGTTTTCTTCGCTTTGCTCAAGCGCTGAAAAAATGAAACCAGCTTTTCTGTTTTATCCGCGGCCGGATTCCAAAGCAGTGAAATAAATAGATCATTTCTATACAGTTCTTGTGAAACCATTTTCTTTTTATATTTTTCATCTAATGTTGTTGCAAAAGATGAAAGAAAATGACCTTCTGGGTATATCGTTTCACGGCGGCGGATGATGTGAGAATATAAAGCAAGCCGCTCGTCTGCGATATTTTTTAAAAGGGTGTTTAATTGGTTGTGTAAAGAATTTAATTGATCAATATCCGCAGTGTCGAAATTTATACCCTCAACAGCCATCACAACCATTAAACAGCGTGAATTTAAAGCAACGACATGTTGGTTGATGTAGCGTATATAGGGAATATATTCTTCAGGCAAAGTTTCCCGTTTCATTATGGACATCTGTTTCACCCGTTTCGTTCCTTCAGCTTAGTTCCTTATAAGTGCGGATAAGGCGTAAAGGGGAGGTCGAACCTCCTCCCCATCGATTGAGGTTTTTTTGTTTTCCTCGGGTATTGAGCCATGCAAATAATACGCGAAATTGGTTGTGATCGTACTTTGTCACTTCTCGCAAAATAAAGTGCATCCCAATCCCAAGACCAAACATGGTAAAATCACTGGTCAAAATGAAAAGAATAGATGTCGCCATGACATTGAGCGCCATCGCTTCCATTGTAACACCAGCAAACATGGCCGGGCGCGTACAGGCAAGGAAAAGAGTATCTTCGTTCATTTATGCTGTGCCCGCTAATTTAGTGACGAGAGCAGGAGCACCAAAAACAATAGCAATACCAAGAACACAGTAAGCTGCTTTGCGTAAATCAATAAAGCCGTACATCCAGCCAATCCCCACAGCAGCAACACATATAATTGCAATGAGCCTTGCCGTTGGTCCCGTCATCATTGTGACAATGTTGCCTAAAACACCATCAAGATTTCCCAGACCACCTCCACTAGCAGTAGGAGTAGAAGCAGCATAAGAAGGATCTGATACAAGCACTGCTGTAAAAAGCAGCATGGTCACGATAAAAATGATGTTTTGGAATCTATTATCTGTCATTTTACCTCTCTTTAACAAATAATATTTGTTCATATGTCGACATTCCATTGCCTCTAAGAAACTGGAGAGTGTTGTCATTTGATAACAGTTTAATTCTCCTCGTTTGTTTGTCTTAAAAGCCTTGATAGTGGATCTGTTCACTCTCAAGCTCTTCTTCGTAAAGAGACAGAAGTCTTTTCAAATTGGGATTGTGTTACATGAAAATGGCAATTTTAAGTTGTATATCTTGGTAAAGACAACAATATTGAAACAATGCAAGAAAGAATATTATTCTTTACAAAGTGTAGTTAATATGCAACACAGATATTTGAATTTTTTCTTTAAAAACAAGGGGATTGCTGATAAATAATGTGAAAGGATAGAAAAACAATGAATTTTTTGAGCGAGCGTGTTAAGAAATGCTGTTTAAATTAATTGTTATTATTTACATTATGGGTTCCATAGTGTGGGGATTAAGCCAATATAAAGATAAAATAGATTTCAGCATTCTTAAAACATTTGAGACGCAAGATATCCAAGATATTGTCGATCTTTACCGAGAAGAAAAAAAGTTGGGTAGATCTATCACCAAACAGCAATTAGAAAAAAATGAACCAGCTTTCGATTTGCAGAAGAGTGTTCCATTAAACGATGTTGCACATAATGCTGTTGTTTTTCATGGTAAGGCTTCTGTTACAAGTGGGGTTACATTTAAATTACTGACACCTGCTGCACAATCTTGGCGCTCACATATCTCCCGTGATATTCATCTTTATGGTGTGGATACATGTGCACCCCGTCAAAAAGCAAGATTAAATGATCAAGAATGGCCCTGTGGTGCGGTTACAACGGCTTGGCTTGTCACCAAAACACTTGGGCAGGATTTATCCTGTAAACAGGCTTTGATGCACAATGGTGTTTATTATGCGCAATGTTTTGTTCAAGGGGTTGATTTAGCTGAGGAAGGTCTTAAAGAAGGTATGTTGGTCCTCTCAAAAGAGGGGAAAAATCCTATTCCAGCCCAGTATCATCATGCGGAAGAAAAAGCACGTGGCAACAAGATTGGTCTTTGGTCAAGTGATTTTACTGAACCTTTAAAATGGCGGCGAGATAATGGGTCCTACAACCCCTTTGCTAGTCCATGATTGGTTTTAACGAACATATTTACTTAAATTTTTATAGAGAAAACTTTATCAATAAAATTGTACCAAATTGTAAAGCAAATTTGAATAAACGGTGAGATTATTTTCGTTTTTGAAGTAAACGGATGATACATTTATGTTGAAGAGAGATTTGCTCTTAAAATAGCTTCTCTTATTGATGTGCTTTAAAAAGAGGCGGGAATGTCATTGTTGGTGGCAAAAGAGTTTTTGAGTATTTGTGTTTGAAGGAGAAAGTGAGACGATAAAAAACGCTCAAGAAACGGATTTCTAAAGCGGTGTTGATAAAAGTAAAAAATAAACAGACCTCCAAATGGTGTAACGTTTGATATAACGGATAAAATCTTTCACAATGTCTTAAAAGAATTCATAGAAAAAGTTTTTTCATCAGAATTTTGTTTTTAGGATTGGATCCCGTTTTTTACTTCTTTAAAAGTGATCAATCTGGTGCGTTCCTTGAAAAGCTTTCATAATTATCTGCTTTTAAGTTCAGACTTCCAAATGATGAATGTATTTCAAATAGACTCTACACGAAGAAATCTTCGTAAAAATGATTTGCATTGCTGATTGTTTTCTATATATCACAAAACGTTTCTATTTAGGCCTTCGATGGGGAACAATAATCAACATACAAATAGGTAGAAAGAGCTTATACTTTTTTGTAATGGCTTTGTGGTGCAATGATCGTGACACTTAAGTATTAGCATGCTCATAGACTTTCTATAGGGCTAGGGGCGATGCCTATTGCAATGTCACTATTTGAAATCAGTTGGACAAAAGCATTCGTCGCCTTCTGATTTCATCATTTGTATACAGTTTGGGCTTTTTCCTTCTCATTGTATTTTATGACAAACTCATACGATGGTTATTGTGAGCTCTTCTTTACGTTATTTTACTCAGAGTGTTCACTTTGAAAGCAAGCAAGTGATGGTAAGGCTGTATTCTTATACGATATGAAAATTCAACACCCATTTGGAGGATGATGTTAACAGATAAGGTATTAAAGAGGGGTAAAATGAAAAAAATATTTTATGATGCATGGCTCTATTATGCGTCGTGGGGTGTAAAAAAACTATAGCGTAGAAGATTTTAAAAAAGATGCAAAATTAAGAGAAGAGTAGGGAAAGAAGTACTTTCTTTCAGAACTAGCTGTTAAGGAATCTAAAAACTGTCAATGGCTTAAAAGCAGATACTGAAATGTTTTTTTCGCCAAAGCTTGATTCTACAGACCGTGGTCATGCATTTTAATAAATACATATTCTCAACAATAAAGTACGTTTCAAATTATGACTTCTTTCATTTTTATAGAAGCAATTGCTATCATTTTTTATTCTAGATGATCAACTAAAATTGTATTTCAATGATATTGTTTGTTTCATCTTTGTTAGATTGAGGATTATGATCATGAGAGAACTGGATAGCGTTGTCTCATAGAAACATTTCTCAAGGCTCCAAGCCTATTTCATGGCGGTGTTCGTAAATGGGATAAAAGCTATATTCCTATCTTTACTGAAAAAAAGATGCTCGAATGGCACATACTCTCTGCCAGTTCAAAATATTACGACAGTTTTTGTCTTTGAAAGGGAGCATAAGAGTTTTTTATTCCTTGATTTTCAAGTGTTTTTATTTGTACGCTCCCCACTTATAATGTGCAAGCGAATAGTTTTGATGGATTCAATATAAACAGATTTGAAATGAGAAAATATATTGGGCTTTTTCATGATGCATAAATAATAAATTATTATTATAAATCAAATTATTATATACTTAAGGAAGCGTTTTTTAAGGCGTTTTTTGTTCGTTGTTAAGAATTTGAGTACTTTAGATAAAAAACTCTATCAATGCCGTTGTTGTTAGAATTAAAATTTTTATGAGAAAAATGAGCATTTGGGAATGATAAGCTTTTGATATAAAGCGTTTTAGAATTTTGCATGACTTAACGATAAATTTATTTTATGATTTTTTATGATCTCTATAGACGATAAAAAGTTGGAATATGGTTTGAGAAAGCAGATGACAGAACTATTATCTTCCGATAAGTAATTTTGAAGTAAAAGACAGCTTGATAAATGACAAATAGAGATAGGTGCACCATGAATGAAGTTACCCATATTGAGACTATTATAGCGCATTATGATGCTGTTTTTTGTGATGTGTGGGGTGTTGTGCATAACGGTGTACATGCATTTGAACCAGCGTTGAAGGCGTTGTATAAAATCCGACAAATGGGAAAAACTGTCATTTTATTAACCAATTCCCCTCGGCTACGGGAAGATGTTGCTGCTCAATTACAAAGCATGAATGTTCATAGCGACTATTATGATGCCATTATCACTTCTGGGGATGTAACGCGCGATCTCATTCAGACTGCTCCGCGTAAAGTTTTTTTCATTGGTCCACAGCATGATTTAAGGCTGTTTGAAGGGTTAGAGTGTGAATTTGTTGAAGAATGGGAGGCTTCTGTTGTCGTCTGTAGCGGTTTTCTTGAAGATTTTGATGAAGAACCCTCTGCTTATGAGGAGATGTTTCGTCGCATGCGGTCGCGGAATTTACCTTTTATTTGTGCGAACCCAGATGTGATTGTCCATTATGGAAATAAGGAATTTTGGTGCGCTGGTGCATTGGCGCGTCTTTATCAACAATTAGGGGGGGAGGTACGCATTGCTGGAAAACCTCACGCACCTATTTATGAATGTGCTTTTGAAAAACTTCAAAGAATACGGGGAACAGTAGAAAAAAGTCGAGTTTTAGCTATTGGTGATGGTCTTTTAACGGATATTAAGGGGGCGGCTCATTTTGGTCTTGATGCCCTTTATATTATGGGGGGGATTCATCATTATGATTATACGCAAAATGGTGTGGTTGATAAGCAAGCTTTGCATTCTTTTCTTGAACATCATGGTTATAAACCACAAGCAATCATGTGGGCACTTCAGTAATGACTAATTTTTTGCGTCTTCAGGGGATTCATATGTTTCCCTCGGCTTGGCGGGGAGCAGTGTTGGCACTTGGAAATTTTGATGGTGTTCATTGCGGGCATCAGGTGGTGTTGCAAAAAGCGCTTGATTTCGCGCGGATAAAAAAGAAACCAGCCGTTGTTTTAACCTTTGAACCACATCCAAGAAGTTTTTTTCAACATTCAGCTCCTGTCTATCGTTTGACAGAAGCAGCTGAAAAAGCTGAAATTTTTAAAACCCTTGGCTTTGACGGCGTGATTGAACAGCCCTTTGATGCACAGTTTGCTGCTCTTTCAGCGGACGAATTTATCGAATCTATTTTAAAACAGGCCTTTGATGTTTCAGTTGTGGTGACAGGGGAAAATTTTCAATTTGGACATCAGAAAAGTGGAAATTCACAGCTTCTTTGCCAAAGAGGAGAACAATATGGGTTTGAGGTTGTGCTCGTTCCTTGCGTTTCTCGTTTTCAAGATTCACAATCTTTGATCATTTCTTCTAGTTTTGTTCGGCAGCTTCTCTCACAAGGAAAAGTGGAAAAAGCAGCCCATTTGTTAGGGTATCACTATCGGGTACGCTCCAATATTATTCAAGGTGAAAAACTTGGACGTCTTTTGGGATTTCCTACCGCTAATCAAATATTGCCTCCACAAGTTCGTTTGGCTCATGGTGTTTATGCGGTACGTTTGCGTCGTGCGAACGGTGTTTTGTATGATGGTGTTGCAAGCTTTGGTTGTCGTCCAACGGTTGTTAAGGATGGTGCGCCCCTTTTGGAAACCTATCTGTTTGATTTCAACGATGACCTTTATGGGGAAAGCTGTACCGTTTCTTTTTTCCAGTTTTTGCGAGGACAAGAAAAATTTGATGGGCTTGAGCCTTTGATTGCACAAATGCATCGTGATGAAAAAAAAGCAAAAGAAATTTTAAAGACAGTACAACCATTATCAAAGTTGGATAAGCTGCTTACTTTTAAAAATATGTCCTAAACTTATCTGAAAAAGAGAGAAGAGCTGTAAAAATAGCACTTAAAGTGATTATAATCACAAAGATATATTCCAAAACATCGTGGAATATATGTTTTTTCCGTTGTTGAGAGGGAGAATCGAATATCTGAAGATCTGATTTTAGCATCATTTTTTTCAAAGTTCATTTGAGGGATTTTATTATCATCCCAAAGTTTACGGCATGTTTCTTTCTGATCCGTTAAAACTCGTCATAAAAGATGCAGTAAAGAATAAGCAACCAGCCTATTTAGCAATAATAGACGTGAAGAAGGAGAAAGGCTGTTTTTAAAATTTCTTGCGATTTTAAGCTTATAGTTTGATAAAATGTAATTGATGACTTTTTTTATTTTAAAAGGTTATTGTTTCTTTTTTCTCATTTGGCTTATTATGTCATTTATGCCGTATCATCGTTTATGATGAGAGTTGGTTCGTGTAACCTTACGCATGTGATATTTTGTATTATGTAATGAATATTTTTACAAAAGTTTTGTTTGTCGAGTCTTGTGAAGAAGATTAGTGGTCAGCAGCAGTTTTCGTGCTAACCAATCACGTAAACGAGAATGAAGCTGCTGGAAAATGCTTTAAGTTTCGTTTCTCTTGTATATTGTGATGGGGAATGCATATTAAGGAGACTGCGATTGATTGTAGATAAAAGAAATCATTGCGAGAAAGCAGGTGTATTGTTTCAAAATTTCTAATGCTTTTGATGGATAAAGGCACAATTTTGTTGTCGTAACACGTCAATCTTTCAGATTCTCAAGTTAAGAACTATTCATATATTTCCTTTGTCCTTGACAAATATAACGCCTATAATGCAAAGGGAAGGCAGTCTTATAAGGATATGAAAACGCAAAGCCAATAATGTTGTGTGTTTTTTTGATAGAAGTATTGGATAAAAGTTGGAACATTTTTCCAATCTATGTTCGGTCTATTCGTGACTTTATCGTATTATTTTTCTCATAAAACTTTTTCTTTAGCGATCTCCAACGCAGCAATATGGCAGAAATATGTTTGAGACAAAGATTAAGGCGCTTTAATGCTCTCTCTGCTGTTACAGCTTTTGTATACTAGATGAGGAGAACCCCCTATTGCATTATCCATTTGTGTAATCTCTGAAACCGGTTTACAGCCTTATTGGAAAAAAATATGAAGTTATAAAGGGGAAAATCAGTCCAGATGACTGCCTTTTTTAAATTTGGCTTTGCTACTTTCAAAAGGTCCAGAGCAATATCTCTTAAATCATGAAAATAACAGCTGCAGGCTTTTGTTGCTCTTTGAATAGGATATTACGCCCTACAGGTAAAATAAAATACTGGAATATCCTTGTTTTACTAATTTATGCGCTTCTTTTGAAGAAATATCTCTCAACGCTTCCCATATTCATTTTCATGATGACATTCATAAATGGTATCGTGCAAGCTTCGTTGAGCGCTATCATCTTTATGCCTAATAAAAGAGCAATCCGACACCATCAGTTATATTGACAAGCCTTTAGTGTTGTACAGTCTTGGCTATTTGAGAGCGTTTATGAGAGTTTGTTCTTAACTCGTTTTATTTCACACGAATACTTCCTGCTTGTGACATGCAAGAAACACGCTTTTGATTGATTCACTATAAATAGACTTGAGAGAATCTTACGGTATTAGGATTTATCATTCAACGTGAAAAATAATTAATTGTTATAAATCAATATGTTGTAGTTAACCATAGATTATGGCTTACGGCTTTTTTTATAAAATACTCTGCATGCCTTTTATTCGGAATATAGGGTTTCCTTAGTGGTTTTACTGTCGTTTTAGGTGTCTGTAGCGTACGAATAAGCTCGTACTGGTAAAGGGAGAGAAAAAGAAGGTGGAGCAGTGATAAAAAGTGAGGTGAAAATAATTTTCTTTGATCATCATATGAATTTTCATGCATTTTTATGGCTTCGGGTGTGCATGCTTGTTGTATATTGAGGAGCAAAGCTTGCTTGTAGAGTTTTATGAAGTGGCAAGCCAAGGGAAAGGCGCAAGACAAAGATTATTGACTGATTATTTTTTTACAAATCGATGTGTATTTAAGAATTTTCGTCTTTTAAGGCGAGGAGGAAGTGTGCGAACTCTCTGTTTAAAGACGCGCTAAACGATAAAGATGCAGCGAGCGTGATCCGTGATGACAATAGGCAAGAAGAGGCAGAGAGGCAGTTTTTAAAATTGTTTGCATGGCTTCAACAGCTGACTTTTCTATAGTTGGAGGAGAAATGGGAATGTGATAGGCTTTTATGCCATATTCATTTGCGACCGTTTTAATGCTAGAAAAGTCAGGTTGATGGAGCTCTTCATGATCGGGGCGGTTACAGATAATTGTTTTAAAACCAGCTTGTGCCAATGTTTTGATATTTTCTATGCTAAGTTGGGCGCTGATAAAAATATCAGGTTCAATTTGTTGTAAATTCATTTTTGTTTATTCCCAATTGCACGATCTTCACGATACCCTCTGGTCTGGTATATAGAAAGAACATAATGAAGGTAAGTTTTTCAATGGCATCTTAACAAAAATATTCTTTTTGTCGAGAAGATCTATTGGTGAAAAATGAGTTGTAAGATGCAAAATATCTCATTCTGCAACATATTTGTTATTCGATCTTATGAAAGGTAACAGCTTGTTTTCCTGCGGATAATTCGTTGTATTGCTTGTTTACGCGCTTGCTAGAGGGATCCTTACTTTTCTTAAGCCCATTTTACCCTGTCGAGCATCAAAGAGTATAGAATTCATCATGTACTCCTATTTTTAGTTCAAGAAAAGGTACAAGCCGACACTATCATACACTTTGCTAGTCCCCAATATTGTAATCGTTCTTGGTACTGGAGATTTTGCATAAGAAGCATTTTTAGACCTTTCTTTTCAGTGTTTTTTGCTCATATGCTCGTTCTGCTTGTGATGAGCAAGCAAGTGATTCATAGAAGAGGAGGGAATGAGAGAATCTTACTGATTTCGGCTCTCTCATTCAACGTGCAAAACAATGAATTCTCCTTATAGTTTGTTGTATATTCTGGGTAGAGACTGTTTGTAAAGGCGTATCAAGTGTACCACATGAAGGGGGACAAGCCCAAGTGGAAGGCGCGATAAGAAGCAGGATCATTTACAGAGCATTGTTTACTGATCGACATGGATTTAAAAATCTTTGTTTTAGGGTGGGGAAGAAGAGCATATCTCGTGTTTAAATTTTTCTTATTCTCAAGAATATTATTTTTATAATATTTTGCTCAATGCTAAAAGTTAAAAAAATATTATAAAGATAAAATTGGGTGGTGTCGTTTTTATCCTAAAAATGGGAGAAGTAGTTGTCTTTCATGTGTTGAATGCTTGCTTCTTTTGTTATTTTCAGTATAATCGTAAAAACGATAATACTGAAAGGCGTAATGGATGATCATTGGACTTTTGAATCAAAAGGGAGGTGTCGGAAAAACGACGTTGAGTGTTAATCTTGCGGCCAGTTTTGCCCGTACCGGTGCACGGGTATTGCTTATTGATGTTGATCCACAGGGAAGCGCATTGGATTGGGCTGCTGCGCGTGAAGATGCACCTTTGTTTTCAGTTATTGGTTTACCGCGTGCAACGGTTCACAAAGAGATTACACAGATTGGTCATGGTTATGATCATATTATTATCGATGGCCCTCCGCGTGTGACGGATCTTGCTCGTAGTGCTCTTATGGCTTCGGATTTGGTGCTTATCCCTGTTTTGCCTAGTCCCTATGATATTTGGGCAGCGGATGGAATTGTAAAGCTGATTGATGAAGCACGCGTTTATAAAGAGAATCTCAAATCTGCTTTTGTTATTAATCGTAAAATCGTCAATACAGCGATAGGGCGCGATGTGAACGAAGCTCTTGGCATATACCCTGTGCATGTTCTTTCTTCTAGTGTTGCGCAGCGCGTGATTTTTGCAGAAGCTGCCGCACAGGGGAAGGCCGTTTATGAAGTTGATAAGCAAGGACCCGCAGCGGCAGAGATTGAAGCGGTTGCAGCGGAAATCAAGGAGTTAGCACGATGAGTAAAAAAATTAAAATTGGCACAAAACCAACCAATAAATCAATTCCTTTAACAGCGGATGCATGGATAGGAAGCCACAAAGGGAGCATGAGTGGAGGTATGAAGCGCCTCACAATTGATATACCAGAAAATTTGCATCGGTTAATTAAGGTAAGTTGTGCAAGTCGTGGAACTAAAATAGCTGATGAGGTACGCGAATTGCTTTCACAAAAATACGGAAAAGTGTAAAAAATGATACGATAATTTCGTTGCTTTGAATGCTTTTTCTAAAGATGATATTGGTTGTTTTTATACGAAGTTAATAATGATAAAAGCGCCCTTCCTTTTTCACGATGGTTGCTTCATTTAAGTTGTTTGTCACAAGGTTCTATATCATCTCATGAAAGAGTTATAAGCTTATGAAAAATTTTCCGCTTCAAACTTTTCTCTATAAATTTGATAATCATCATACTATTTGTGATCTTATATCTCTAGATGAATAGATAAGTTTATTCTTCCATAAAAACTATCTTGATAATGATTTTAAACATCAGGTTTTGTTTATTGTACTTAATACATGCGTCAATAATGTAATTAAGAGTAGCGTTGATTATTTTTTTCTGCTACACAGCAATCCGTTTTATTAAATTATATTCATGTTTATAAAGGGGGGATAAAAATAAGTAAAATTTACTGATATTGGCACGCTATAAGTTATTCCTAATAAACAAAAGAAGTCATTGAGCATATTATAAAAGTATTTCTTATATTTATAGGCTTTTTTAGCATTTCTATTGGCACTTAAAAAGTGCAGGGGGACTTAAAGTTTTCTTTTTTCCGGTGGTTTAGAAATGATAAGAGCGTAATTAGTGGATTTAAAAGTATATTCTTTCATTTGCAGAGAATTTGCAATGGATATAGGCATGACGAATTTTGGGTAAAATATTCGTGCTGCTTCTCGTTGCCAAGAGATTTTTGAAAAAAATAATTAAAAGCTTTTTGAGAATGTCAAGAGATCAGTATTTTTGCTGAAGTTTTAACACTTCAAATACAAAGAGCAGCCGTGCAGATAATGTTACAAATGCAAGTCTGATAAATGAAAGCGGCTCTCATGATTTGATATGTTTGCGTTGAAAATGTGCGTATTTGCAAAGGAAAATTAGACGCAAGGTCACAATATAGGAGGGGATGTGAACCCAAAGATATTGTTAATAAAATATAAAACAAAGAGAGGGGTTAAATCATGAACAAGATCATTATAACAGCGCTACTGCTTTGCGTGGGACTTGTCGTTTCTGGTTGTGAAAAAACTTATAGCGTAGCAGAGTTTAAGAAAGATAAAAAATTGATGCAAGAATGGGGAAAGAAATGCGATAAAATGGGCCCCTCTGCTTTTGAAACCAAGAATTGTCAAAATGTCATGCAAGCCGATATGGAACTTTTTCAAGAGCATTATAGAAATCTTGCAAAGGAACTTCGTGAAAGTAGCAAAAAGGGGAATGAAACTGAAAAAAAGCAGGACAACAATTAAATCATAAAAAATATATTGATAGCGGTATTTTTCTTTGTACGCGATTTATCATCATAGGTTGGGAAAAATCGCGTACAGAAGTAGATTTTTAAATTTTTGAAAATGCACAATGAACCGAATGTACAATTTTAATCGGGTGCTAAATTGTGTCCTAAACTTTGTAAATTTGAAAAAAGGGGAATTTTATTGATGAATAAAGCCATTATTACAGCATTGCTGGTTTGTACTGGACTTGTCGTTTCTGGTTGTGAAAAAACTTATAGCGTAGCGGAATTTAAGAAGGATCCCAAATTACTCGAGCAATGGGCAATGAAATGCATGATATCAGGGGATTTAGATTCTCAAAATTGTAAAAACGCAGATAAAGCGTATCGTGAAGTTCATGCCCGAGATTGGCCTGGTTCAAGCTTTGTACATGATGACGAGAAAAAAACTGAAGATAAAAAGGAGGGGAATTAAATCATGAATAAAGTTATTATTACAGCATTGCTGGTTTGTACTGGACTTGTTGTTGCTGGGTGTGAAAAAAACTACAGCGTAGCGGAATTTAAGAAAGATAAAACATTACTCGAAGAGTGGGCAAAAAAATGTGAAAAGCTGGATCAATCTTCTATGGAGAAATCTAAAAATTGCCAACATGCCAGACAAGCATATATGGAACTTATGTTCGGCATTAATTAAAAACATACAGTTCAATAAATAAGGAATTGTTTAGTTATTGATTCTATTGCGTTTTTTAGGCTCTCTCTAACTTTTAGAGAGTCTTGTTATGGCTGCAAGAATTAGTCGTTTACGATCTGTACTCTTTGTGTAAACGGATGCTATACTGTCATTGTTTGGCCCAAAAGTGCTTCCAATTGTAGATAGTATTGCCTCCCAATGAGTTGTTACGTGTTACTGCTAATTTTTTAATGTTTTGGTTACATGTATTTAAAATATGAGATTAAATCTATATTTGGGGTGTTTTTTTGCCTTTATCACAAATAAATGTTTCATCACACTAAGATCGTTTTTTAGTGTTGCGGCTAATTTCGGAAAAATTGGGAGGAAACATTTGTTTGGAAATTACTTTTCTCTGTTTTATAAAGAGAAAAGCATTCTGAATGGAATTATTATCGTTTCATACTCAAATGTTTTTCTCAAACTATTTTTAAAAAATTGCTTTTGATTTGAGAATATTATAATATTCGTTAAGTTGTGAGGCCGTTTTGCTAGGACGGTTTTGCCGGATGTGTGAGGAATTGAGCGCTCTCCACATCTTTTTATTTTTCTCCTCTCTTTTCTGAGTTTGCAAGGTTTTTCCTTGTTATTTTTTTATCTTAATTGTGTCGTGATATTATCATGTTGAGCGGTGGAGCGCATATAAAACTTTACGTATGAGGTGTTTTTTGTTCTCGAGTGTGTGATGAATGTTTTTCTGAATAACACTTTGATTTATAAAAATAATTTAATTATTTTATACTGAATAAGGATCTCGAATAACGTAAGATTCTCTTATTCCAAATCTGTTCTCGGTTGAATTAATTAAAACCATTTTCTTGCATGGTACAAGCGGGGAGAGACGTGTGGATAAAAACTGTTGAAGAAAGACGTAAAAATGACTTTTATGAATTATCTCAAGTGCTCAAGGTTTGTTGGCAACATTTGGGGCTGGAAAAGTGTGTGATGCTGCTGGTTTATTCTCTCATAAGGGTAAAGATGGTGTTCAATAGATTATCATAAGCTTCATGAAATATTATCCTTTAGAATTGTGATATGCCCTGAAGGGGGGAACTTACTCAATAAGGAGACAAATTATTTACAGATCGGATCTGATAGAAAATTTCGTTTTTTAAGCTGGGAGTGAAGTTGAGATTCAAGATAGCGTGAAAAGACGGACACTGATGGTTAAAAATGCATACAAAAAGCAGAGTTTATACTCAAATAGTTGCAAGCGATGTTTGAAATTGGGTGTGTGGTTTATCTGTAGAATTAAAATTTTTCTTTGCTCTTATGTGAAATTAAGATGCTTATTTGCGCAGATTACAATAAGCCAAGAGAGTATGCTTAGTATATTTCTATTACGAGAACTAAAATAACAACAAAAGCATTGATGGTGATAATCAAGGTTGAGTAAAGCATAGCGGCTTTTACGAGATCAGCCATAAAAACCTCTTTCTGTTCTTTTTGAGGTGATTTTATGAATAACAATATGTTACAATCTGTAATATATGCTGATACAACATATTCGGCAAGCTTAAAATCGTTCCTTTTTTATAAAAGCTTAAGGAGTTGGAGTATTGTGAATCCTAAAAAAGAAAGCTTTAAAAAGACTATTGATTGATTTTGTAAGTTTTGTGTTGCTGGAAGCTTTTTTATCCTGTTATGCTATAAAGCACTGTCATTTATAACGGTAATATAAGACATATAAGTTTTCTTGGAACGTTTAAGTATTTTTTAGTGTACGATGAATATTCGTAGGTTTATTTGTTGAGGTTTTCGTTTAAGTGAATCACATGAGTGGAAGTCAAGAGAAGATCGTTTTGACAAAAATTCGGACTGCGTACAGAGCTGATTGAGTTAAGGTCTTGGTCCTTTAAGGTGAGTGGAGGAAGACAAAAAGGTTTTCTAAACGTTTATCTCATGGAAAGATTGGTTAATGCTGCTCTCATGAGGCATGGGTTGCACAAAAGTAAAGAACGCTCCAAACGAAATATACTTATGTTGTATATTAGTATATTTGTATTGCATATTTATTTACTTGTTTTAAAGAAACATCTCTCAACGCACACGACAGACATTTTACGATGATACTCGTAAATGGTATAACGGTAAATGTGAATAGTATAACAGTAAAGCTCTCGTGAAATAATATAAAATTTGAATAATATAAAAATCTATAGAATGCTATCATCTTTATACTTATGAAAGAGCAAGTCACAATCATCGTACGCTTGCTTCCAATGTTTATTATAGTTCTTGGCATTTGCTAAGGTTCATAAGAGGCATTTTTCTTTCAGCGTATTTTATCAACACATCAGGGCGTTGTTTGTGATGTGCAAGCAAGTGATTTTAATTTATTCAACATGGAATAGATTTGAAATGTGATGATTATGAAAGAGAAGAGCTGCATTTAGAAGGTTGAAAACGAGAGAAAGATTGTAACAAAAATTGCACCTTGATTATAAAATGATTGTTTCTCTGTTTCTATACTAGTAGCGCATGTAAAGTCGCGATATTAAGAGCAAACTGTGTTATGGAATGAAATAATCTATAGGAAGATGCTGTGAAAATTCTGAAAATATCAATGGGGGAGCGTTAAGCATTATGCATTGGATAATATTTTGATTTATAATGATAATCTATCGTTATTCAACTTGAATTAGAGCTCTGAATACTGGAAAATTTTTCATTCCAAATCTGTTTTGTGGTGAATTAACAAAAAACATGTCTTTTGCAGTTACAAGCAGGGAGCTCCCATGCGCAGAGAAACTATACAAGAAAGGTATGCTTTTATGAACCATCTCAAGTGTCAAGGGTATCAGAACATAAGGGGTTAGAAAAATATATGATGGTGCTGGCTTGCTTCTTTTATTAAGCGTAAAGATGAAAAGTGCTCAATGGATTTTATACATGTCATGGAAGATTTATCATTATACCATTGATGGGTCGCGGCGCGAAATAGGCTTAGGTGCACTTAAGAGATATTTCTTTAAAACAAGCGTGTGAATATGCGATTGAAGACGTATCGAACTGATTGGCTAAGAAACTCTTGAAAAGGTTCAAAAAATCTTATATAGTCGTTTATTGCAAAGAAAAGCGAATGATAATTTAAAAAAGGAAGATTGATGGCTGTTTAGCTATTTTAAGATGTCTTTTTTATATTGCTGTATGGCTGATCTGTTTAAAAGAGCATTCTTTTTGTGTTTTATGCGAAATACTGCATGTGTACAGAAAGAGCATGGGAGAGGGGGTGTCCTTTTGAATGGGTGCAAACTGATCCTGTCGGGTGCCATCTTATGGGGTGCCAGAAGGTGTACAAGTTTAAGTGCAGAGAGAGCCATAAGGTTATGGAGGGTAAAGTGCTTCTATCGGTAAAATGCTGAAATTTTTAATGGGCTTACGTCTTTATAGGCTGCGGTTTTTTGTCGGCAGGTAGTTTTGTGGCCGAAGTTCTCGTGAGAGAATTGTTGTTTTCTGTTGAAGACGTACTGGTGATAAAATAGGCAAAAATAAAATCAGTAAGGCGAAATAGACAGAGCAAATATGGAAGTGTCGATATTGCCGTAAGGTTTGAGTTTATAGCGTTTTGATGAATTAGTATAGCCATCAATGATGGTTTTGGAGCAAAGCAAGAAAAATATTTGAAGAGAATGCGTTGAAAGTTGAAGTGGTATACACTTTGAAGGATTGTCGTGCTGTTGTAGCAATGTTCGCATCACGAGCGTGGTTGAGTGTATCAGCATTGAAGAGAACCTGTTTAATCTCCCTCATTTGAAAGTAAGATTGAACAATAGTGTTGAAGGGGAAGTAAAAATGTCTGTAGTGCAATATGGTGATGATAGTTTTGCAGCAAAAGCAAAAGTTCTTGATAATAATCTTATTGATCGTGATTGGGCGATGACGAAATTTGTTGCTGCTGTTAAAGGATTAGCTCAAGTTGTTGATTATGAAAGCAATATGCTAGAGAGCAGTGGTGTTCCAGATTACGAAGAAATAAATTTATGTAAAATACGTGGTTTGCGTGATCTTAATAAATCCATGAGTGATGTGAAGCGCTACATGAATCAAGATATTGAGCATGAGGTTGAAAGTTTGTTGTCTGATTTGCAAGAAAAATTACAGCGTAATAGTGAATTACTTCAAACGCATTTAAATGCAGTTAATGATCTTTCTCGGGTTGTGCAACTATCTGGACGCGTAAAAGAAACAGAGGAATGATTCAAATCTGATTAATGTTGACTGTTCTAAGTGATGACAATGATTAGGTAGGGCAGTTGATTTGGATAAATAGTGCGTTTAGTGAGTAGAGTTGTTTTAAGCGCATTTTTGTATTTAAATTATTATCCTGATGTACTGTAAAATGCTGTTCTTAAAACAGTTTCTTTTAAGGTGTCGTGATGTGAACCACATGCTTTGGGAAACTGACTGAAAGAGAACTCAGAGAAGGCGGATTATTTACAGAAAATTGTTTGCAGACTAAGTCTGTAGGGAGCTTCATCTTTAGTTTAGGGAGGCGATCAAGGGGGTATTTAGACCAGCCTGTGCTGCCTTAAAAGCAGCTTCCTTGGGAATGTGGTAATGTAAGGTTTATACATTGAGTCTTTTGCATGCATTTAGCAGACCTAGCGGCGACTTACTCTCCCGTGCCTGAAGGCAAAGTACCATCAGCGCTGGAGCGTTTCACGGCCGAGTTCGAGATGGGATCGGGTGCGTTCACTCCGCCATAACCACCAAATCAGCAAAAAGCATGAATGATGATGAAGAGTATGTGATGAATATTGCCTATAAGCTTCATGGAGCACTGTCCTTTGAAGTGTGGTGATATGAAGCGGTTAGTTGCTGAAATCTGCATGTTTGAGACAAAGATTAAGGCGGTTTAATATTTTCTTCTGCTGTTTTTAGTTTTTGTATGCCAGATTGGAGAGAGCATCCAGATTTGAGTGGATATATTGCGTATATCTTTGTTGGCGTAATATTTGAAATGGGGCGGCAATCTCATTGGGAAAGAATAAAGGGGTAGAAATCAGCTTCCCTCTGTCCCGCCCGCCATCCTTTAATTTAGCTTTATGTCTTTCAAAAGTATCTAAAGCACTATCTGTTAAATAATGAAGATTACGTATTGTTTCACGCTTTTTTTATTGTGTTTTTTACTGGGGGCACGTCCTTCATGCACGACAAAATACTCAAAATAGAATGGATTTGTTATTCCTAATTCACGGCCTTGTTTTAAAGAGATATCTAAGCTTTCAAGTCTATTTCGTGATGGTGGTTGTGGGGCGCAACGACATCTTTGATGCAACGGCGCTTGTGAATGGTATAATAAGAAAGTCCCCATGGAAATAATATAAAATCTATAGGGCGCGACCATTTTTATGCTTAATAAAAGAGCAAGTTGATATTGTTATATTTTTCAACACTGTCATATTCTTTGTTTGATCCCAATGTTGCTACAGCCCTTGGCACTTGAAATAGTTCATTAGAGGCATTTTTAATCCTTTCTTAATAGTTTTTTATCCACAAGGCTCTTCCCCCTTGTCACTTGCAAGAGATATGGTTTTGGTTGTTTCAACCTAGAACAGGTCTAAAATGAAAGAATCTTACGATATTCTGGATTCTTCTCATTTAACATGCACAACAATTAATTGTCTTTATAAATCAATTTCTTGTCTTATGATGGAGTTGCTGTAGCATTGAGATTTTAGAGGAAAAACATGCCTTTAAGAATTTATAACAGATACTAAGTCTTTATAGTAGGTATATTAAATGCACATCATCTAAAATAAATGGAGTGTCCACAGCGAAGAAGGGGCTGACTTTTTTAAAAATCTGCATGAATGCTTATTCTGTTGTGCTGTAAAAACATCATCGCTTGAGTGTGGTGATATAAGACATAAAACTTTATGCATGGGGTGTTTTGATGAGAGAATGTTATGGTATTTAGTTTTTTATTCAATATGTAAAAGAAATATTATAGGTCAAAATCTTCTGTGATGTGATAATGATTTTTGAGAATTTTAAAAAATATATAAATTTAAATAAAAAAGCAGCACTTTGTGCTGCCCTTTTATTTAAGTTAAAATTAACTTCTGCTTTAGAAACGATAACGTATTCCGCCAGACAAATTGGTGCCAGATACACCGGCTTTTTGCAGTTTTTGCCGATAGCTGATATCGGCATTTAGTACGATATTTTGAGAAAGATATGCATTCACCCCCATGCCTCCCTCAATTGAAGAGCCGGTAGGATCAACATGAAAGGTATCAGAAATTTTTATTGTTTTACCATCACCAAAAGCTCTGATAATATTCATTTTACCATAGAAAGAAACAGCCTTGTTTTCTTCAACAGCCATTATTGTTTTTGTTAAACGTCCACCAAAACGGATCAACCATTGACGCGGATTGCCCATATCTACTTTTAAGCCATCGGCATCTGAAAAAATATCAAACATGAGATTTTGATAAATGAATTGTACTTGTGGTTCAAAGATTAAGCCTTTTGTGTCGGTTGCTAATTTCTGACCAATGGTCGCAGAGATATTAAGTATCTCAGTACCATCCAATTTTGCAGCATTTCCAACAAGAGCTGTGGTAATATTTCCCTTTAAAGCGCCGTAAGAAAAAAGTGTGTTTACATATATACCATTGCGATGCTGGATGCCGCTATAAGCGGTGAGTGACCATTTATCAAGTGTTGTCTTTTCAGAATCTTGCATCTCTTTTGGCGTAAAGGCAAGTTTTCCGTATGTTCCTAAAAGACCAAAATGTGTGCTTATATCTTTGCCTTCCAAGGCAGCTAATATAACACCCAGTTGTAAAGCAGTATAGTTTACATCAGCACCATAACCATAGTGCAGTGGATCGCGGTTGGAAGATAAGGTGGATTTCTCACTGTAAGAAGAGAAAAAGATACCATTCTTTTTATTGTCTTTTGCCTCAAATACTGTTGTTCGCATATTGTCTAACAACGTGTTTTGATTGTTTACATCAGTAAATCCAGCAGAAAATAAAGTATTAGATATGGTTAAATAGTTTGCTACCTGTGGTAAAAGGGCTCGAACTTTTTTATCCTTATCAATGTAGGCATTTTGTAAGCGGAAATCCCAGAAATCACTATTCTTCTTGCCAAAAAGATTTTGGCTTTCATGAGATGTTCTAGGCTTATAGCTTGTGAGTACATATTTATAAGGTTGTTTCCCTATTGTCATATAGTTTCCTGCTAACGTGAAGGAATTTTCGTTTGCTTGTCCGGAAACTTGAATGATTGAAATCCCATGTGTCCCTAAAGGAAGTGAAGCCATCTTCTCTTCCCAAACAGCAGAGCTATCGGTTTGGAGATTGATGTGAACAACAGTACTTCCTGAGACATCACCATTAATCACAATGCGATCAGTTTGTTGTTCCGTGATAGGAGAATGTTTATCCCATTGAGTGTTTACATAAATCTCTGCAAGACCCGCTGTACTATAAATCGCTGCTGTGTGAGTTGTTTCGTCTTCTTGCGAAAGATTAGGTCCTATAAACAGAGTTTGATAATGTCCCTCCATTGGTTTGTCAAACATAATGACACTGTCTGTAAGGTGCAATTCGGAAAGATTAGAGTATGATTTATCATAAACACCAAACTGTTTATAGTCATTTAAAATATTATCATTATTTATGGCATTTTTATTCGCCTTTAAAAGCCATTTCGTCTCCTCTTTTAGATCAAAAACTGTTCTGTTATCTTTAG
This sequence comes from Bartonella sp. TT29SHDZB, assembly GCF_042193395.1. Lineage (NCBI taxonomy): Bacteria > Pseudomonadati > Pseudomonadota > Alphaproteobacteria > Hyphomicrobiales > Bartonellaceae > Bartonella > Bartonella sp. TT29SHDZB. The sequence goes on along the minus strand of NZ_JBHILQ010000010.1, from coordinate 12,559 downwards.
AAGTTCTTACCCGACCTTCTAAAGAAGAGTGGTTTGCAACGAATATAATGGTGTTTGTGGAGGAACTTTCGTTCTTGATATTTTTTAATAAAATATCGGCATGAATTTCTGAATTTTTAAGGTTGACTTCCCCGTTTACGCCTGTTCCATAAAGGCTGATACCGCTACCATGTTCAACGAAAAGCTTTGTATTCTCTAGGGTCACTTTATTAGGAATAGCTTGTTCTTGAGCGATATTGTTATTCCTTTCAGCATTGTGTGTATATCCTTTTCTAGGGGGATAGTATTGATTATTGCGGAAAATAATACCGTCTGCTTCATAATTTCCCGTGACGTGTACGTTTGAATCCTTAAGTTTGATTGTGCCCTTCATGTTTACCAAACCAGCTGTTTCTGCTGTTGCAGTAATACCTGTAGCATCAATTTCTCCACCATCTGATACGCTTAGTGCAACAAAACGCGCATCAACTGTTCCCCCTATCATGTTGACTTTTGAATTATTTCCATCTGCATGTACAGCAAAACCATTGTCTTGAATTTTTTTGTTATGTAGCGTTATGGTCTTACCGTTTGTAGCCTCAACTCCAGAGTTTATATTCTCAACTTGTGTAGACTTTTCAAGTTGTTTTATTGGTGATATTGGTTTTTCTAGCTCTGATTTTTCAGATACTTTTTGTGCAGAGGCAGATCGCACGGGCGCTGGTTTTATAGATTTTGGCGGTACCGGTAATGCTGGTTGTCCAGTTTCTACTCTTAAAGATATTGGCTGTGCGCGTTCTGGTTCTTTAGGCGTTGGCGATAGCTCTGTTGTTAGTCTTGTAGCTTCCGTGCTTGTAGGTTCTGACTGTGAGGATACAGCAGAATTTTCGGGCGTTTTTTTTCTGGAAGAGTTTGTAGAAGAGGATGGCGCCCCTGAACGTCTTCTAGATTTTGCTTCCATTCCTGTCGTTGAAGCTGTTCCTATCGCTGAAGATTGTGTAATAGTGTCTTGTGTGGCTGTAGGGGTAGATTGTACATCTTCTGTATTTCCTTCAAGTTGTGTTTTTGGAGGTAGAGTGCTCGTGGAAGTAGGCGTTGTAGATTCACTCCCTGTAGGAGAAGAGCTTCTGGTCGTTCTTGTAGACCTAGATGTTGAAGGTGGATACGAAGATGATGCATTTGAATAGGGATTAGAAGTTCTGGATGCACCTATTTGATGAGTGGGTTGCAGAGAAGAGAGAGCTATCGTAGGTTGTGTATTCGTATCATGAAGAGCATTAGACAAGCTGGTGGAAGAACAAAACAGAACTCCAGAAACTGTGTATAGTAAAAAACTTTTTTTCATATGGATGTATTCCTAAATGTTTCCCCTCTCTTAATAGAAGATAAAACCTTGGCCTCATTATGTTTATTTTGTAAGAGACAAAACGAAACATAATGAGAGCACGTTATATTTCAAGATAGGAATATAAGTATTTTTAAAAGTGATAGCGCATTCCAGCGGAAATATTTATTGCAGAGATGCCATCTTTTTTGAGTTTATGTTGATAGCTGAGATCACTATGAAGCTCGATATTTTGCGATAAGTGCGCCTGAATACCAAAACCACCTTCGATTAAAGATTCCATAGCAGCAAACGGAAAGTTTTCACTAAAAGTGTTGATCATGTTCAGTTTGCCGTAGAAGGAAAGGGCATGGCCTTTGTTTTGTGTCAAACGTCCACCAATACGGATCAACCATTGATGAGGTTTGCTTATGTCTATTTTAGAGTTATCGCCATCTGATTTAGAGTTATCGTCATCTGAGAAAGAACTCCTATCTGATAAAGAACCAAGCATGAGACGTTGATACACAAGTTGTGCTTGCGGTTCTAGGATTACACCTTCCAAACTGGTTGACAGTTTTTGACCAATAGTTGCCGCGGCTCCTAATGTTTTACTATTCTTCACTTTTGAGGTATGTTTGATGAGAGCTGTGGCGTTATCTTCTTTGAAAATTCCATAAGAGAGAAATGCACTTGCATAGATGCCACTGTCATGCTGAATATTTCCATATGCGGTGAGTGACCATTTATCAAACATATTTTTTTGAAAGCTCTCCTTGTTTTTAGGAGTAAAAGATAATTTTCCGTATGTTCCGAAAAGGCCAAAGTTGCTGCTGATATTTTTATCTTTTAGCGCTATTAATGTTGCTCCTGCTTGCAATGCAGCATAGCGAATATCTGCTTGGACACCATCTTGTTCTGCTTGAACCTTGGAAGAAAACGTGCTCTTATTGCCATAAGAGGATAAGAAAACGCTTCTTTCTGGATGATCTTTGGGTTCAAACATTGTTATTTGCATATTGTCTAACAAGATATTTTGATTGTTGACATCACTAAACCCAACAGCAAACATCGCGATAGGCATGACTAAAGAGCTTTCTTCTTGTGGTGTAAGAATTGTTCTTTTTGCTGTCCCTTCAAGAGAAGTAGAAGCTGCGGTTGCTTTATCATCATCTGTAAGTTTAGAGGTGCTCTCTGTAGCCGCGGTAGCGGTATTTCCAACCTTTGGGAGCAAATTCATATGCGCTTTTTCGGATGTAAGAGTCGTTTTTGATTCCGAGGAAGTGGTGTTCGTTTTATGATCAATATCAGATTGCGAATTTTCATTTATTTTAGGCTGTCTCATTCCATGATCTGTTCTTGTGAATGAATTGTCCTTTGAATTATCCTTGTGTTGGGCAGCAACATGAGCGGGTGGTAATTTATCACTAGAGCGTCTTTGTCTTGTACTGGAGACAATAAGAGGTTGTTTATTCTCTTCAGATGAAGGAGAGGTTATATCTCCTTTTCTCTCCACGTTGGTTATTCCATCGGTGTTCAAAGTCTCTAATACCGCTTTGCGTACAGTATTGGAAAGTTCCTTGTTGTGTTCTTGTAATGCACTATCCACTTGTGCTGCTTTATGTAATATTTCTGCTTTATTTTGCAGTTCAGACCAATTGCGATTGTCTTGGCTCACCCATTGTTGGAGTGCTTCATTAACACGCTGTTGGTTATCAGCATCAAGGATTGCTGCTGCTTTTGCGGCATCAGAAAGTGCTTTCTCATAGCCACGTGATAAATTCTCTGCTTTTATCAACCTGTTTTGACGTAATTGATCAAGCTGCGCATTGGCTTGTAGCATGTGTTGCATATCTTTATGGTGTTTGTTTGCCATGGCTTGGGTACGTGTATTATCCATTTCACGTTTCACCACGTTCATATGTGCGCCAGAGCCATAACGACTTGCACCTGCAAAAGAGTTGTTAATCGTATCTCTTACACGATCCATATGATTTTCAAGTGCTTGGTTGAAGTGCACATTATTTTGCATCATGGCGCCAGAGGCTATCTTCTCAAGATTTTTTTCTGCTTGTGTTGGTGTGCTTATTGAATCAATGGCATGGCGTGTTTGGTGGCTTAGACCAGAGGCGGTGCTGGTAGATGTGAAATTAAAAGAAGAAAAAAATAAAGCACAAGCGGCTGTACATAACAAAAGATTCTTATGCATAGAGATGTTCCTTAAGATATTTTCTTTGTTTTGCTAAAAATGAACCACTTTTTGACACATTGCGTTTTTTTGTAATGTAGCAAAATATAAGCAGCACTGTTTTCATCTCAGGCTGCTTATGTGTCAAATAGAGAGCTAAGATTTCTAAAAGCGATAACGCATTCCACCGGAAAAATTAATTCCAGAGAACCCAGCTTTTTGAAGTTTATGTTGGTAATTAACGTCAGCATGAAGTGCGATATTTTTAGAAAGCTGCGCGTTAATGCCAAGCCCACCTTCAAGGGAAGAGCCCATAGAATCGAGATGGAAAGATTCCATAACATCGATAGTGCGCTTCTCACCAAAAGCTTTGATGACATTCAATTTACCATAAAAAGAAAGAATATGATCTTTTTCAATGGGAAGCCTTGTTTTTATCAAACGCCCTCCAATACGGACCAACCATTGATGAGGGGGCTTTATATTAACTTGGAAGCCATCAATATCTGAAAGAGTGCCAAAGGCAATATGTTGATAAATAAGTTGTGCTTGTGGTTCAAAGGATACCCCTTCAACACCAGTTGCTAGTTTTTGTCCAACGGTAGCTGATATATTTAATGTATTCGTATTGTTTAATTCTGTAGTGTTGCCGATAAGGGCTGTTGTAATATGTCCGTTTAAAATGCCGTAAGAGAAAAGTGCATTAACATAGAAACCATTGTCATGGTGGAGGTTCCCATAGGCCGTAAAGGACCATTTATCCAGTATGCTTTTGTCAGAACCTTCCATGTCCTTTGGCGTAAAAGCGAGCTTTCCATATGTGCCTAAAAGACCAAGATTCGCGGTTATATTTTGATTTTCTAACGTTGTTAATGTCATGCCTGCTTGTATAGCAGTATAGTGAACATTAGCACCATAACCATATTCCAATGGACTACGGCTGGAAGATAACGTCATCTTGTTGCCATAAGTCGATAAAAATATCCCTTGCTGTTTATGACCATCTAATCCAAAAACTGTTGAGTGCATATTATCTAACAGTGTATTTTGATTGTTTATATCAGCCAAGCCAGAGGAGAATATTGCATTATGCATAACCAAATAGCTTGCCATTTGAGGAACAAGAGCTTTGATTTTTCCTTCATCATCAAGAGTCGCATTTTGTAGACGGAAATCCCAAAACTCTTCACTTTCTTGCAAGAGACTTTGCTGTTTGTCAGCTTTTCCATGGCTGGATGTTGGTCCATAGCCATTTAATACATATTTATAGGGCAATCCATCCATTGTAGTGTAGCCATTTGCCAGCGTGAAGGCGGTTTCTTCTGCTTTTCCAGACACTTGAATAAGTGAGAGACCACGCGTGTTCAAAGGAATTGAATCTTCATCATCATCGAATGGTTCTGCACATTTTGAAAGATTGTTGAAATAGATCGTTGTGGTGCCTGAGACATCACCATGAACGAGAACACGGTCAGTTTTTTGTTGTTCTTTTATAAGACCATTACTCCATTCGGTATTAAAGTAAATCCTTGCGTTGCCCAATGCATTGTAAACCATTGTTGCATCGGAGCTTCTGTTTTGCTCTGATTTCGCAACTTCAGCTGTTGGCTGTTTTCCCACATGCAAGGTTTGATACTGATTGTCTGCTAGTTTATGCGGCGCCTTAAATATAATAGAGCTATTATTAAGGTTCAATACTGAGACAATAGATTGTGCACGTTGTTTAATATCAGTGAGCAAGTATCCTTTAGAGCTGTCAAACTCTTTGTCTACTTCAAATTGACTAATCTTTAGGGACCATTTGCTGTTATTGTTGAGAGTAAAAATCGTTGTATTTTGAGGGAAAGTCTTTGCTCGTCCTTCTATAATCGAATTGTCAGCGCTTAATATAAAAGTGCGAGGATCGATATCTTTAGAGTTTTCTGGGATTTTATTTTTTAATAATATATCAGAACGAATTTCTGAACTTTTAAGTTCTACCTCAGCAACAGATTTTGCATAATCTGGTCCTAGAATACCAATACCATTTTCAACAAGAAGTTTTGTGTTGGTAAGAATTGCTTTATTGATAACTTTTTCACCCTCTTTTACTTGGGAACTCGAGATGTAATCGAAAAGAATACCGCGACTTTTGTGATGTCCAGAAACATTTATGATTGAATCTTCAATATGAATGATGCCGTTTGAAATTTCTAAACCACGAGAATCTGATTTTCCTACAGTTTTTTTAGCATGAATACGTCCACCTGTTGTTGCGGTAAATAAATTTGAATCCGAACGCATTGTTGAATTTGTAATGGTGATAAAGGCTTTGTCATCAGCAACCACTGTTGTATATGTGCCGCGGATAAAAACGTTATTAAAAGTCTTTTCTTCTCCTGCTTTATCCGCACGAGCCATAATCATTGTGGGAGCCGATGTGTTTGCATAAGTTGAACCGAAATGAGAAAAAATCAAAGTTCCAGCAATTGTACATAACAAAAAATTTTTCTTATAAATATATTTCTTACACATAGATATGCCTTTAGTATTTGGTATGCTTTGATGCTTACTTCATTCCCCTGATGGCGCAAGTACCCAGACAGCTTCTATATCATTATGTTTTTATTGTAAACAACAAAACGAAATATTGTGTCGTGTTCTTTATCGTTAAAAAAATGATTTTAGAAGAGCTTTTAAAATAAAAATTGCAGTTAGAAACTATGAATTGCAGAAAAGCTAGATTGATAAGTATTCCGTTTAAAAGTGTTAAGAAACAAAATATTTTGCAAGAATGTTGATTGCTTAAGGCTGTTGTTATGGAAACTCTACAAAGTTTTTGGAGAAGCTGTTGTTGTGCGCTTACAAAAAGCTTTTAATTGATTTTCTTACACAGATAAGTATTCATTACGTGTTTTATAATACAAAAAATTTTATTAAAAGCATTTGATTTTTATAAATCAAAAAGGCAGTTCTCTTGAGGATTCAGTATTCATTTAGAGATAACAGATTTTATTACAGTTGGTATGAGTGAGATTAATTGGCTCAAGAAAGGTGGTAGAAAGAATAGTTGTTGACGGTTCTTTCCGATAGATTGTAAAAAAGGCAGCACATTTGCACTGCCTTTTATTAAAATGAATAGACTATAAATTGTTTTTTTCTTTTTCTTAAAACTGATAGCGTATTCCGCCTGAAAAGCTTGCTCCAGATATACCAGTTTTTTGAAGCTTATGTTGGTAGTTAACATCAGCATGAAGGGCGATATTTTGTGACAATTGTGCATTTACACCAAGTCCACCTTCAACAGACACTCCCATAGAATCAAGGTGGAATGGTTCACCAATCTGTATCGTACCATTGTTAGAAAAAGCTTTAACAATATTCAATTTACCAGAGAAAGAAAGAATACCGCCGTTTTCAATAGAAAGCTTCGTTTGCGTTAAGCGCCCACCAAAACGCACTAACCATTGATGAGGATTTCCCATATCCACATCAAAGCCATCGACATCTGAGAGTGTGCCAAGCATGAGACGTTGATAAACAAGTTGTGCTTGTGGTTCAATGACCAATCCTTTCCTACTGGTTTCGAATTTTTGTCCAATAGTTGCCGATGCACTGAATGTATCAGCATTTTTCAATTCTGTAGTCTTTCCTATGAGAGCTGTGGTGATATCTCCCTTGAGCATTCCATAGGAGAAGAGTGCATGGATGTATATCCCATTATTATGGCGCAGCCCACTATATGCAGCAATTGACCATTTATTGAGTGTACTCTTGTCAGCTCCTTCCATGTCTTTTGGGGTGAAAGCTAATTTCCCATATGTCCCCAAAAGACCAAAATTGGTGGTCATGTTTTGATCTTCTAGAGCTGCTAATGTAATGCCTGCCTGTAAAGCTGCATAGTGAATATCGGCACCATAGCCATATTGTAATGGTGTACGGTGAGAGGATAATGTCATCTTATTGCCATAAGTCGAGAAGAAGACTCCTTTGTTTTTATGATCTTTTGTTTCAAAGGTGTTTTCCTGCATCGAGTTTAGTAAAATATTTTGATTATTTACATCAGCCAGTCCCGCTGAGAATAGTGCGTTAGGCATGGACAAATAGCTTGCCACTTGAGGAACAAGGGCTCTGATCTTGCCTTCATCATCGAGAGTCGCGTTTTGCAAGCGAAAATCCCAGAAATTCTGATTTTTTTCCAAGATGTTTTGTGCGTTGTTTGCTTGTCCAAGGGATGATGAACCGGTATTTTGCGCTTCTTTCTCTTTTGGTGAAACGCCTTCAATCATTTTTCCGGATATTGTGTAGATTGTGTAGTCTTTGAGGGTATTTTCTTTTGATTCTTGTGATATTCCGCTAAAACGACTTTGTGTGCTATCGGCTATCCCATGGCTGGATGTTGGACCATAGGCTTTGAGTATATATTTATAGGGCAAGCCCCCCATTGTGGTGTAGCCATGTGCAAGTTTGAAGGAATCTTCATTTGCATTTCCAGAAACTTGAATGAGTGAAAGACCACGCATATTCGAGGAAACAGAATCTTCAGCTTTTAATATCTCACCTTTCGCAAGGTTCTTGATATGGACTGTTGTGCTGCCTGATACATCACCATGAATAAGAAGACGATCAGCTTTTTGCTGTTCTTTTGCTAGACCATCACTCCATTCAATATTAAAATAAATCTTTGCATTGCCCGTGGCATTGTAAACTGTACTGTAAGTACTTTCTATATCGGGGATTGTACTTCCCTCAGGTCTACGAACCTCAGCTGTTCGCCCTACAGACAAGGTATGATAATGATCTTTTTCCCGCCCTTGCGGTATCTTAAATATGATAGAACTATTATTAAGATTCAGTACTGAAACGGTAGAAAGGGCTCGTTGTTTAATATCACTGAGCTCATAGTTAAACGCATTAAAGTCAGTATCGACTTCCTCTTGAGAGGTCTTTAAGTACCATTTACTCTTGTTATTCAGAGTCAAAACCGTTGTATTGACTTTTAAAGTTCTTGCTCGTCCCTCTATTGTTGAATTATCAGCGGTTAATGCTAAAGTTACAGGAAGAGTATCGTTGTCATAATATTTACGTTTTGTTTTATTTCTCAATAATACGTCAGATCGAATTTCTGAGTCTTTAAGTTGAACTTCAACAACAGCTTTTGAGCAGTAGGGACCAAGGATACCGGTACCGTTTTTCACAAGAAGTTTTGTATTGCTAAGAACAACCTTATTGACAACTTTTTCTCCATTTTTTAAAGAGCGATCTTTTGTTTCATAAAAAACGATACCACCGGCACCTCCTCGTTGGACGGTTATGGTTGAATCTTCAACGTTGATTGTACCATTCTTTGTTTCTAAACCTTTGTACACTGTATTTGCTTCAATTTCTTTAGCATGAATGCGTCCACCTGTTGATACAGAAAGTGCAGACATTTCCGTGTGTATTGTTGATTTTACAATTGTGATAGCTGCTTTATCATGCGCTAATATTCCAGGTCCTTTATCACGGACAAGAACATTATTAAAAGTCTTCTCTTCTCCCTTATTTAATTCAATCTTCCCCAAAATTGCAGGAGTTTCAGGAGCCGATGTGTTTGCATAAGTTGAACCGAAATGAGAAAAAATCAAAGTTCCAGCAATTGTACATAACAAAAAATTTTTCTTATAAATATATTTCTTACACATAGATATGCCTTTAGTATTTGGTATGCTTTGATGCTTACTTCATTCCCCTGATGGCGCAAGTACCCAAACAGCTTCTATATCATTATGTTTTTATTGTAAATAACAAAACGAATTATATTGGTGGTCTACTCTATGATTTGAAGTTTTGCTTTAGAAAAACTTTTTTCATGATCATAAAAAGTCGAGAAAAGTGGATTTCATAAAACCTAGCTTGGTTAAGCTTATGCTAAAAGCACTATGAAGTATGATATTTAAAAATTGTCTATTAAAGATAATCGCTATAAAAGCTCTATAGCGTTGAGATGTATTATTTGATGCACTAACCAAAACGATCAGCAAATTTTCTCTGCTATAAGAAGAAGAGATGAGGGGGCTATTCACAGGCTTTCTTTAAAGAGGCTAAGGGTACCAAAGTCCATTTTTCTAAGGCAGCACCATCCATTTCGCGGCGGCGGCCCGTGAAGGGTATAACGCTAAAGCTATAGAGTCCCATCATCTTTACGCTTACGAAGGAGCAAGCCGATACCTTTACGCTTAATAAAAGAGCAAGCCCATCGCACTTTGCTAGCTCTCAATGTTTATGACAAGCTCTTGACACTTGAGGCGGTTCATGAGAAGAATTTTTAGGTTTTTCTTATATAACTTTGCTTCACACGCCAGCCCCGCTTGTAACGTGCAAGTGAATGATTTTGATTAGTTCAACATGGAACAGATTTTAAATGAGAGAAATTTACGATATTCAAGATTTTAATTCAATAGGAATAACGCTAAATTATGATTATAAATCAATATTTTGAATATTCAATTTAAAACATCTTTTATAGATACAAAAAGAACTTTATTGAGTTATTTCATTTTATAAATGAAAAAATTAGCTTTCTTGAGCATTTTTGTATATGAAAGATAAAGCGCTTGTTGTTAGATTTTCTTTTCATGCATTAATTTTCTCAAAACTGTTTGTTTAGAAGAACAAGCAATGGAAGTATAAATAAATCTTTATAGATAGCGACAACACATCGTAAAGAAAGAATTTATTTTATTGCTATAATAGGTTGTAAATAACAAAAAAATACAGTCCGTTTTTTTGTTAATAGTAAACGGATTAATATGCTTATTTTTTTATAATTTTATATTAAAATTGGTAGCGTATTCTATCAGAAAAACTTGTCTCGGCTACACGTCTTTTAAAAATTTTTTGATAGTTTACATCAATATAGAGAGTTAAATTGTGAGATAATTGTGTATTGTGCTAAACGCACCTTTAACGGCAGAATCTATCGGATTAAGATAAAAATGAATACCAATCTGTTTAGTATCATCAATATCAAAGTTTTTTAAGGAAGTTCACTTTCTCATATAAGGATGGGGTATGATCTTCTACGCTTCTAACAATAGTTTTTGTTAGATACCTACTTATCCGGATTAACTGGGAAGGCTGTCTGATTTAGTTTTAAGATTATCAATATGTTAAAAGGCGTTAAAAATCAATTCCTTAGTACACAAATTATGTTTGTGGTTCAAAAGGTTAGTTCTCTGATGATTTTTTGCAAATTTTTGACAAATGATTGTTGAGGCAATTAACATTTTTACAGCATAACTTTAATAGTATTTTTTTATAGAAGTTTTAGAGATATTTGCTGGCCAGATATCATAAGGGAAGAGTGTAGCCATATGAAAACACTATTATGCTCTGTTATGTTGTAGCTATAATTGATGATTTATCCGGTATGCTTTTTTTGCATTTTCTATATCCTTTGGAGTGAATGAGAGTGGCTGTAGGTTCCTATCTATTTCAAATGTGCAGTGGTTAACTTTTCATTTTTCTAATATCATCTTTGCTTGGATAGCTCCATGGGGCATATTAGCACCATATCTACCTTCAAAGAGGAGCATAATCAAACGGTAGAGTTTCTGTACTTCCATAAGTGAAAAAGCAAGAAATCTTCTATTTTTTAAGATTTATTCTTAATGCTGTTATCTTTATATTATCTAAAAATACACTTTGCTTAGCTTTATGGGCAAATTCGATGATAAATAGCTGCGCAATCCGTGTGAAGAGGAGGAAAAGCGTATTTAAGTAGAAAATAAAACACTTCAGGAAAAAATGGATTTCATGTACGAAAAGGCTGCATAACTTTGTGACATATTCTAGATAAAAATACCTGATCTTTTATCTTGATAAAAATGGTATAATATGCTGATTTATAATGATAATTTAGCGTTACTTTCATTGCGTTAGAGTTCTGAATAACGTAAGATTCTCTCATTTTAAACCTGTTTGTCTTAAATCAAGAAAAACCATTCTCTTGCACACCACAAGCGGGTCTGGCGTGTGGGTAAAAAATGTATAAGAAAGGACTAAAAATGGCTCTTATGAATCGTCTCAAGAGCCAAGGGCTTTAGCAATACCCACGAGCTGGAAAATATAATGATGGTGCCGGCTTTCTCCTTTACAAACGTAAAGATGGTGGTACTCAATGGTTTTACCGTTATATCTTTCACGGGGGGCGCTGTTGCTAAATGGACTTGGGTGCTTTGAGAGATGTCTCTTTAAAACAAGCTCGTGAATTGGCAACTGGGTGGCGTGCTGTTTTACGTGAGGGGCGTGCCCCCATTAAAGAACGTGAGAAACGAAAACGTGAGGCAATGCGTAATCTCCATTACTTAAAAGACATTGCCTTAGATGCTTTTGAAAGTTGTAAAGCTGAATTAAAAAATGATGGAGATGGAAACTGTTTTCACCTTTAAAACTCCATATTCTCCTCAAATTAGGCTGTCTGTCTATTTCAGAGATTACACAAACAGAAATAGGCAATACCCTCGCTCCCATCTGTCATACAAAAGCTGGAGCTGCTAATACAGTACTGATGCGTCTCAAGCTTTGTTTTAAACATGCCGCGGCGTTGGGCGTGGATGTTGATTTTACAGGCAGTAGAAAAAGCAAGGGCTCTCTTAAGGAGGGATAGTGTAGTGTTATTAGGATTTATAAAGCGAAAAGGCAGCATATTGTGGCTGCCTTTTTTGTTAATGCATAGAAAAGAAATACGCTGTTTTGACAGTTTTGTTTTAAAACTGATAGCGTATGCCACCTGAAAAGCTTGCACCACTTATACCAGTTTTTTGAAGCTTTTGTTGATAACTTACATCACCATGAAGGGAGAAATTGTGAGACAGTTGTGCACTAATGCCAACGCCGCCTTCAATTGCAGGTCCCATAGGATCAAGGTCAAAGTTTCTGCCAATCTGGATGGTACCATTATCACCAAAGGTTTTGATCAAGTTTACTTTTCCATAGAAAGACATAGGACGGTTGTTTTCAGTGGAAATGGTTTTTGTCAAACGTCCACCAACACGGATCAACCATTGAGAAGGATTTTTCATATCAACGGTAAAATTATCAGCATC